>JANXMD010000008.1 GCA_025354845.1 Verrucomicrobiota bacterium
TACCCAGCCCGTATGGAGTTGCTGGCCTTGGGCACCACCATCGCGGTGTTCCTCCTTTCCCTCAACAATCTCCAGCGACAGGAAACCACCCAATGGGCGGTGGCCATCCTGGTGACCGCAGGAACCCTCATCGCCGCGTACGCGGTGGTGCAATTGGTCCGGCAGTCCGATCGCGTCCTGTGGGTCGCCCAACCTCAGGGATACGTCAAACGCGCGGGCGGCACGTTCGTGAATCCCAATCATCTTGCTGGATTCCTCGTGGCCCTGTTCCCCCTCGCGGTCTCCCACCTATTTATCGGGCGCAGCAAACCCCTGCCAAAAATCCTCTTCGGCTATGCCTCGCTCGTGATGCTTGCCGGCATCGCGGTCACCATGTCGCGCGGCGGCTGGGCGGCGGCCCTTCTGGCGTTCGTGTTCGTCTTCGCCTGGATGCTGTGGCGTCGACGCGAGCTCCGCATCGCCCTCCTGGTCTGCCTCGCCGTGGTGGGCATCGGGGGCTACGTGTTCGTCCGCTCCGTTGACAAGGCCTGGGCTCGCGTCGAGAACGTCAATGCCGGCAACAATCTAGACGGCGGCGCGTCGCGAAAGTGGCTGTGGGCGCCGGCGTATCGCATGTGGCAGGACCATCAACTCTTGGGGGTGGGACCGGGTCAGTTCGATGTCCGTTTTCCCGCCTATCGTCCGCCCTGGATTCAAAGTGACCCTGGCTGGGTTCACAACGAGCCCCTGAACGTTTTGGTGGACTATGGTGCCGCCGGCGCCGGAATTGCCGCGCTGGGCCTGGCAGCCTTCATCTGGGGTTTGGTGAAGACCAGCCGCTTTGTGGAACGCGGATCGGATCTCGGCCTCAAGGCCAGCAATCGAACCGCCTTTTTTGTGGGCGCCACCTCCAGCCTGGTGGGCCTCGGCTTCCACTCCCTGGTGGACTTCGATCTCCACGTCCCTGCCATTGCCCTGCTCGCCGCACTCCTTGCCGGCCTGCTGGCGTCCAACCTCCGGTTCGCCACCGAGCGGTTCTGGATTTCCTCAATCCTTCCCACCCGACTGCTCGCCACGCTGCTCCTTCTGGCCTCAGCGGGACTCCTGGCCCGGGCTTCGTGGAATGCAGGCGCGGAGTCCTGGTGGCTCAATCGCGCGGTAAAGGCCGACGTGATCACAGACTCTTCCCTCGACCTTTTGGTACGCGCCGCCAAGGCCGCTCCCGATAATTCCAGAACCGCCTACGAACTCGGAGAGAACCTCCGGCGGCTCAGCTTTGATGGCGCCCTCGGTTGGCGCGAACAAGGCCAGAGAGGGGCGGAGTGGCTGCTGCATAGTGCCCAGTTGAATCCGTACAATGCTCGGACCCGGCTCGATCTCGCTCGAACGCGCCACTGGTTGGGCGACACCAACGCCCCAGCTGACTTCGACCTAGCGCTCCGCCTCGGAACGAATGACGTCACCGTGGCCAACTACGTCGCGTGGAATTGGCTCGAACGGGGACGCACCAACGAGGCCCGCGAGCTGCTGGACCGGTCCCTATCCTGGGATCCCTGGGGCAATTGGATGGCAAAGCACTATCGGTCGTTGATTTCCGACCCTCCAAAGGCGCCGCTACCCAAGTAACCAGCCTCCCCAGTCGCCACCTCCCTCCCGATAGGGCGCGTCCCGCCCGCCGAGCAAAACCTTGAAAGGAAGCGGTTAGCCACTTATTACGGGACATCGGTTTAGCGATTTTTTAGACTTTGGGATGGCCAAACCACAATTCCGTCGTCCGCAGCCCGAAGAGCAACAGGTCCTGGATCAATTGCGGGTGCGCCTCATTACTCCGCAGGAGCGTCGGCGCTATGAGGAGTTAATCGTAAAACATCACTACCTCCACTCCCACCAACTAGTCGGTGAACAGCTCTGTTACGTCGCCACTTTTGGGGGACAATGGCTAGGGCTTTCCAGCTGGTGTGCCGCGGCGCGATACCTCAAAGCGCGCGACCGGTTCATTGGTTGGACTCCCGAACAGTGTCGCCAACGGCGCGCCCTCATCGCCAATAATGCCCGGCTCCTCCTCTTGCCGGGGATGAATTATCCCAACCTCGCCAGCCGGTTTATGAAACTCATTCTGGGTCGGCTCTCCGAAGATTGGCAGGCCCGTTTTGGCCATCCGCTCGCGCTGGCCGAGAGTTTTGTCGATCCGGAACAATTTCGTGGGACCACCTACCAATGCAGCGGTTGGACCCAACTCGGACTCACTCAAGGATGGGCTCGCCACGCGAAAGACTATTATGTCGCCCACGGTCTACCCAAGCAGCTGTGGGTGAAGTGCCTCGTTAAGAACGCGCCGAAAAAGTTGAGCGCCCCGACGCTGCCCGAAGCGTGGGCCAAAGTGGAGGGAAAAGTGCTCCCGCGCTGTACCGCCAAGAGCGCCCAACTCAAGAGTCTCACGGATCACTTCGCCCAGATTCCGGAATATCGCTCTGCCCACGGACTCGGCTATCCGCTGGCCGGAATGCTCACCTTGATTGCCGCGGCCGTCTTCTGCGGCGTGGCCCGCGGTAAGAAGGATCTGGCCGCCTTTGCCCAAACCCTCTCCCAAGCCCAACTGCGCGCCCTGCGGGTCCGCCACCGGAACAAACTAACAGGCCAACTCACCCCGCCGGGAGTGACCACCTTCTTTCGTATCCTCAACGAAGTGGACGAAGCGGCGATCGAACTGGCGTTGCTGGCCTGGCAGGAGCAGGTGCTCGGTCCGGTGCAGGATCAACTCATCGCTGTCGATGGCAAAGCCCTCCGTCATTCGCAGGGCGGCGAGTTGGTCAGTGCGATCGGGGGCGAAAGCGGCCGCTGGCTGGGCACGGTCCGCACGCCGGACAAGACCAATGAAATCACCGCCGCACGCACGCTGTTGAAACGGGTCCATGAACGCCACGACTTGAGCGGCAAAGTCGTGGTCCTGGATGCGCTCCATACCAACCAGGAGACCGCTCGCTTGATCGTGCAGGAGCTGGGGGCTGACTATCTCTTTACCGTAAAGACCAACCAGGAATCACTCCATAAGACGGTGCAAGGGCTCCTCAAAGGGGGCGCTTTTTCCCCCTCGGGATCCGGCGCGCCAAGCCGAGACGGTGGAGACCAATCGTAGCCGGAAGGAACGACGCACGCTGCGCCTCCAGGATACCTCTCCGGAGCAAGTGTGTTTTGTCGCGGCGCGTCAGATCGGGGAACTGCAGAGCGCCACTCAGAAGCAAAAGGCTAAACTCCAGACCCAGACCTGGCCCCTCATCACCAGTGCCGATCCCCAAAAATGGTCGACCCGGGATTTGTTGCGCTGTCGCCGGAGGTATTGGGGTATCGAAGCCGGACATCAGCGACTGGACATTACCCTGGACGAGGATCGGAGCCGGGTCCGCACGCCCAGAGCGATGACTGTGCTCGGAATGTTTCGTCGCGTCACGGTCAGCTTTGCCTGCGTTTGGCTGGCCGAGCCCAAACGCCAAAAACAGAAAATGTCTACCCGAGACTTCCAGAACCATCTGAAGGCCGAAGACGCCCGTAGGGCCTTCGCTTTGGTGACTTCTTTAAATCCAAGGGCTTGGAAAGCGGGATAGACGGGCGCTACCCTCCCGAAGGGTCCAAAAGGTGGCGCTTGACCCGTTTCCTGCCTATTTCCTACTTTGCCGGTTCTTTGCCGGCCTGCCCCTCACTCGGGAGACAGCCCGGCGGGTTGTGTCCGAACGTCAGCTGAAAGGAAAAACTGTGAACGTGTCCGTCGAAAATTTGGGTCCCTGCAAGAAGCTCCTCCGCGTTGAGGTGCCGGTCGAGAAGGTCAACGCTGCCTTCGACGAATTGACCGCCGCCTTCCAAAAGCAGGCCCAACTACCGGGGTTCCGTCCCGGTAAGGCCCCTCGCCATCTTGTGGTGAAGTCCTATGAAAGCCGCATCGCCGAGGAGGCGCGCAAGAAGCTGTTCGAGGATTCCTACCGCTCCGCCGCCGGCGAGCAGAAGCTCCGCGTGATCGTCACCATCGACGTCGAGGAGCAGTCCTTCGGCCGTGGCGTTCCTTTTGGCTACACCGTCACGCTCGAGCACACGCCTGATTTCGACCTCCCGAACTACAAGGGTCTCAAGGCCAAACGCGAGCCCGCCGTGGCCAGCGACGCCGACGTGGACCGCGCCCTCGGCATCCTCCGCGAGCAGCAGGTCAAGTACAACGACGTGCAGCGCGCTGCGCAGGACGGCGACGTGCTCGTCGTGAATTACAAAGGCACCGCCGACGGCAAGCCCATCAGCGATTTCAACCCGACCGCCAAGGGTCTCACCGAGAAGCAGAACACCTGGGTTCAGATCGCCAAGGACTCCTTCATTCCCGGATTCACCGAGCAGCTCATCGGTGCGAGCGCCGGCGACAAACGTACCGTCACCCTGACCTTCCCGAAGGAGTTTGTGGTAACCGAAGTGGCCGGCCTCGCCGGTAGCTTCGAGGTGGAAGTGGTCGGAGTGAAGGAAAAGGTGCTCCCCGTCGTGGACGACGCCTTTGCTCAGGGATTCGGCGCCGCTACTGTTGAAGTCCTCATGACCGGCATCCGCCGCGATCTCCAGAACGAGATCGATTTCCGCGTGAAAAAGGCCGTTCGAGACCAGCTCCTGCAGGCCCTGCTCCAGCAGGTCACCGTGGAACTGCCCGAGAGCGTCGTTGCCAGCGAGACCCGCAACCTGGTTTACAACATCGTCAACGAGAACCAGCGCCGCGGTGTGCCTCAGGAAATCATTGAAGGCAAGAAGGACGAGATCTTTCAGTCCGCCTCCCTCAGCGCCAAGGATCGCGTCAAGGCTGCCTTCATCCTCAACCGCATCGCCGAAGCTGAGAAAATCTCCATCGAACAGCGCGAGCTATCACAGCGCATCGTGGCGATCGCCCAGCAAAACAACACCAGCCCGGAAAAGATGGTCAAGGTGCTGCAGGAGCGGAACGCCTTCCCTGAAATCCAGCAGGACATTCTCACCGCCAAGGTGCTCGACCTGATTGAGCTCAACGCCGCCATCGAAGAGGGAGTTGCGGCCGCTCCTGCAGCCTGATCACCGGCTCACCCTTCAAACTCAAAACCCCCCGCGGTTCACGAGGAACCGACGGGGGGTTTTTGTTGGAGCGGCGGCGAAGTCAGGCGGACCACTCTCTCTGGATCGGGAGACTCAGCTCATGCGCATCGGCATGATGACGTACAGGAACGGAGTGTTGGTCTTCAGTACTCCCGGGCTAAGCTCGTCGATCAGCTCGAAGAAAACCTCCTCGGCATCTAGTGCCTTCAACGGATCCATGAGGTACCCTGGATTGAAGGCAATGGCGAAATCCTTGCCCTTGTAGTTGATCGCCAATCCCTCCCGCGCTTCGCCCACCTCCGGGGTGTTGGCTGTGATGGCCAGTTGATTTCGACTCAGCGTCAGTTTTACCGAGTTGCTCTTGTCGCTGGTCATCAGCTCAGCTCGACGCAGAGCCCCCAGAAACTCCTCCCGCGGCAGCGCCACGCGCTCCTGACACTCTCCGGGAATCACTTGGCGGTAGTTGGGATAGTTGCCGTCCACAAGCTTGCTGATGATCAGCACGCCAGAGCCGTTGTCAGCCTTGGTGGTAAAGGCCACTTGGTTGTCGGAAAATTTCATTTCCACGGTCCCCGTCCCGGCGAGTAGCCGGTTGAGCTCGTTGATGGCTTTGGTGGGAACAATGAAGTCGGCCTGGCTCTCCGCCGGCACGTCCGCTTCCTCGTCGGTCATCGCGAGACGCCGGCCGTCAGTCGCCACCAGCGTGACTTTGTGTTCCTTCAGGCTGAAGAAAATGCCGTTCAGCACGTAGCGCGTCTCATCGGTGGACACCGCAAAGCTGGTTTTCTTGAGCATCTGGCGGAGCTTGTCCTGCGGAAGGGTCACCGCTCGCGCCTGCTTGAAGGTGGGAAGAGGAGGGAATTCGTCGGCCGGAAGGCCGTTGATTTTGTAGAACGAGGCGCCCGCCCGGAGAGAGCAAACCGCCTTCTCATCGATCTCAATTTCAATCTCGGATGCCGGAAGCTCTCGGGCAATGCCAAAGAGTTTCTTTACCGGTAACGTAGCTCTACCAGGCTCGGAAACAGTCGCGTTTGCGCTGCTGGAGATGGTGACGTCCAGGTCGGTTGCGGTGAGTTCCAGGCGTCCTTCGCTTGCTGAAAGCAGCACGTTGGACAGGATCGGAAGCGTCGTCCGTGTGCCAACGACGTTTTGAACTGCCTGAAGGCCAGTCAGGAGCTGTTCCTTGGCGATCGTGAGTTTCATCGGGCGCCTAGTATTGAGTGTTCTTTAAAAGAGGAAAGCCATTAGTAGGGGGTGTGAACAACCCACACAACAGCCGGTGGTGGTCCATTCCACGGGCCTTTGGTCCTCACTTTAGGTTGTGAACAGTCTGGGAGATGGGTTGGATAACTCTGGATTCCGCCCCCCGAGGGGAGAAACCCGTCGCCAAACCCCGCCTAATTCCGGGGTTGCTCCCAAAACGATGCCGATAACTCGCACTCGCACCGGACAGGGACCTGGCTAGGCTGGTCCCCATGACGAAGCGCTTCCTTTCGTGGATGCTTTCTGTGGCCAGCCGACTGGCCCTGGTGCTGATGCTGGCTGGCTGCGTTGAGAGCGGCGTGGTCTTCGGTGCGGAGGCAGCCAGCCCGATCCAGGACCGGGCCAGCCGATTCCTCTCGCTGATGAACGCCGGCTACCAGGCGCTGTACCGCGTGGAAAGCGAAGCGCAGTGGAATGCCGCCACCGACGTGAAGCCGGAGCATGACGCTGCCAGCGAGACCGCCAGCAAGGCCAAGGCGGCGTTCAACGGGAATCCGGCGGTGATTTCCGAGGCGAGGGAGTTGCTCCAGCACGCCTCCGAGCTAGCCCCGCTTCAGGGTTTCCAGCTTCGCCGCATCCTGCTCAACGCCGCCGAGGGACCGATGACGAATCCGAAGCTGGTCGAAGCCCGGATTGCCGCTGAAACCGCCCAGGCTTCGGTGATGAACGGGTTTCAGTTCCGGTTGGGCGGATCGAACGTCGTGGCCAATGATCTCGACCGGATCCTGACCCAATCCCGCAACCTCGAGAATCGTCGAGCTGCCTGGGAGGCGTCGAAGCAGACCGGGCCGGCGTTGAAGGCGGGTTTGGTTCGCCTTCAGGGGCTGCGAAACGGTGTGGCCCGAGAACTGGGCCATTCCAATTATTTTGCACTCCAGGTGGCCTCCTACGGCATGACTGCCGAGGAGATGGTGGCCTTGAACGACGGCTTTCTGACCGATCTGCGACCGCTTTACCTGCAGCTCCACACCTGGGCCAAGCACGAGCTCGCCAAGCGGTACGGTCAACCGGTGCCGAATCGGATTCCTGCGCACTGGATCAACAATCGCTGGTCCCAGGAATGGGGCGGCCTCGTCGAGGCGGCGTCTCTCGACCGTTATTTCACCAATCGGACGCCCGAGAGCATCACCAAGACCGCCGAGCAGTTCTACGTCGGTCTGGGCTTTGAAAAGCTTCCGGAGACGTTCTGGTCGCGATCCGACCTTTTTCCCGCTGCCCCCGGTTCGGGTCGGCTTAAGAATTCCCACGCCTCCTGCTGGCACGTGGATCTCGATCACGACATCCGCTCGCTCATGAGTGTGGAGTCGAATCCCTGGTGGTTTTACACCGCTCATCACGAGCTGGGACACGGCTACTACTTCCTCGCCTACACCCGCCCCGAGGTGCCGCCGCTGTTGCGCACCGGCGCCAATCCGGCGTTTCACGAGGGAATTGGCGAGCAGATCGCGCTGGCGGCTGGGCAGATTCCCTACCTGAAGTCGGTGGGCGTGTTGCCGGCGGACTACCAGACGGATGAGGTGGCGTCGTTGCTGGAGACTGCGCTCAGTCACGCCATCCCCTTCCTGGTCTGGGCCAGCGGCACGATGACCCATTGGGAATACGACCTTTACGCCGGCGACCTGAAGCCGGGGGAGTACAATGCCCGTTGGTGGAAGCACGTCGCTGAGTTCCAAGGCATCGACGCGCCGCTGGGACCGGGAACGCGCGGGGAGGAATTCTGCGATGCAGCGACAAAAACCCACATCAACGACAATCCCGCCTATTACTACAGCTACGCCATCGCGACGGTGCAGAAGTTCCAAATCCACGACTACATCGCGCGAAAGATCCTCCACCAACCCCCGCAGTCCTGCAATTACGGGGGCAATCGAGAGGTGGGCGAATTTCTCCGCAAGTTCTTGTCGGTAGGCGCGACGCGGGATTGGCGGGAGTTGCTCAAGGAGACCACGGGCGAGGAACTGAGCACCCGGGCGATGCGGGACTACTTCCAGCCGCTCACCCGCTGGCTCGAGGAGCAGAATCGCGGCCGCAAAATTGGATGGGACTGATCCGATTGCCTGTCTTGGGAGATCCGGGATAGGATGTCGGGCGTGATGCTTGAAGACTCGATTGGTGACATTCTCCGCAAAGCCCGCAATTCGACGGGTGTTTCCGTTGGCGCCGCCGCCGCTGCCGCTGGCTTGAGTGAAGCGGCCTACGCGCAGCTCGAGGAGGCCGGCAAGGCTCCGGGCTGCCAGTGGAAGGCTCTCGGTGCCGCTCTCAGCCTGGACGGTGAACGCCTGGAACGTCAGGCCGCAGGATGGAAGCCCGCAGCGGTGGATCTCGCCGGGTGGTGTGAACTCCGCGTCATCCCCTCCCAGGGCGACGGCATGTCGGTGAACGCCTACCTCGTCTGGGACGAAGTGACGCGCGAGGCCGCCCTCTTCGATACCGGCTTCGATGCCGAGGCCATCTTCCGGCTCATCGATGAGAATCAGCTCACCCTGAAGCACATCTTCATCACCCATTCGCATCCCGACCACGTCGCCTCCCTGGCAACGCTCCGGGCTCGTTTCACCAAGGTTAGGGTGCATTCCGGCTCCAAGAATGCGCCGGTGGATCAAAGGATCCGCGGCAACGACTTCATCATGCTGGGGAGTCTGCGGGTGACCAATCGCGACACCCCCGGCCATGCCGAGGACGGCATCACCTATGTGGTGGGCAACTGGCCCGCGGACGCGCCGTTTGTGGCGGTGGTCGGTGACGCGTTGTTCGCCGGATCGATGGGCGGAGCCCGGGAGCACTTGGAACTGGCGCGGACCAAGGTGCGGGAGCAGATTTTCTCTCTACCTCAGGACACCCTGGTTTGCGCGGGTCACGGCCCGCTCACGACGGTCGGTGAGGAAAAGCTCAACAACCCCTGGTTCCCATGAAACGCCCCAGCCCGACCCGAATCCCCGCCACCGTTCGCTCCAGCGGACGACGACAGCGCGCCTTGCGCGTGGGACTGGTGCTCGTGTTGGGCATGACAGCGTGGACGGCTCGGGCTGAGGAAGTCGCCGCGAAGCCTGCGGCATCGACGCCGACGCCGACCTCGGCTCCAGTGGTTGCCACAGAGACGTCGGTGATGTCCACCCAAGCCGCGATCGGGCGTCGCCTCAGCCGGGAGAAGGAGGCGATGGCGCAGGAACGGTTAAAGCCAACGACGCCGGAGAAACTGATCGAGCGGCACGGCTTCATCGGTTCCCTTTTCGCCAAGCCGAGCCGGGTCAATCCGCTCCAATTGGTGAACCCCAAGGCGCCCAAGGAATACGGTGGCGTGGGAGAACCCGCGGGTGCGTGGTCGTGGAATCCGATGCTTGCACCGGGTCAGGCACCACTACCGCGCGGCTTTGAAGATCCCGTCCGTCACGAGGCCACCGCAGTCCTGATCGGTGGCGGCTTCCGCTGAGTTTCGTTAGAGTTCGGGAACCGGCGCTGCTCCGGGAAGCTCCAGTTCCAGATAGGCGACGTCGAGCCAGCGTTCGAACTTGTAGCCCACCTTCCGAAACAGCCCCACTGGCACGAAGCCGAAGCGTTCGTGAAGTCGGAGGCTCGCGGTATTGGAGGCATCGATGGCGGCAATGACCGAGCGCAGGCCCCGAGCCCGGGCGGCAGGAACGAGCGGGGCCAGGAGCTGCTTGCCGATGCCGCGTCCACGATGGGAAGCCGCAACGTACACGGAATTCTCCGCGGTGAAGCGGAACCCCATTCGATCATGATAGCGATTCAGCGCGCTCCATCCCACCACGGCTTCCACGCCGGCGGCGGTCGGTTCTACGGCGACAAAGATAGCGAAGCCTCCACGCTCATGATCGTCAAACCACTGCTGCCGATGTTCCAGCGGCCTCGGTTCGTAATCGTAGGTGGCGGTCGTCGTGAGCACCGCCTCGTTGTAGATCGTGAGGATTCCAGGGCAGT
The DNA here is from genome assembly GCA_025354845.1 of Verrucomicrobiota bacterium. Lineage (GTDB taxonomy): Bacteria > Verrucomicrobiota > Verrucomicrobiia > Limisphaerales > UBA9464 > CAIVQB01. The sequence goes on from JANXMD010000008.1 coordinate 10,273, forward strand.
CGGATCGGATTGCCGGTCGGACGAGAATCGATGTGGAATCCGGGGTCATGAGAGCGAAGGGGGAACGGGGCGGTGACCTCAGACCGCAACCGGGGCCTTGATGGCGGGATGCGGATCGTAGCCGACCAATTCGAAGTCCTCGAAGCGGAAGTCGTGGATATCGGTGACGGCGGAATTCAGCCGCATCGAGGGCAGCGTCTTCGGGGTGCGGCTGAGTTGCAGACGGACCTGCTCCACATGATTGGAGTAGATGTGCAGATCGCCAAAGGTGTGGATGAAGTCGCCCGGCTTCAACCCGGTGACCTGAGCCACCATCAGCGTGAGCAGCGCGTAGCTGGCGATGTTGAACGGCACGCCGAGGAAGAGGTCGGCGCTGCGCTGGTACAACTGGCAGCTGAGTTCGCCTTCGCTCACGTAGAACTGGAACAGTGAATGGCAGGGAGGAAGGGCCATCGTGTCGACTTCGCCTGGATTCCAGGCCGAAACGATGAGCCTGCGTGAATCAGGGTTGCGCTTGATTTGGGCGATGACTTGGTCGAGCTGATGGATGCTTCGCCCATCCGCAGTTTTCCAGTCGCACCACTGCGCCCCATACACGCGGCCGAGATCTCCAGTTTTGGGATCCGCCCATTCGTTCCAAATGGTTACCCCATGATCCTGCAGCCAGCGGACGTTGGTATCGCCCCGGATGAACCAAAGCAGCTCATAGAGGATGGATTTGAGATGCACCTTCTTCGTAGTGACCAGCGGGAAGCCGTCGGCGAGGCGATAGCGGGTCTGAGCTCCGAACTGCGACCAGGTGCCGGTCCCGGTGCGATCCGACTTAAAGCGGCCGTGATCGAGCACCTGCCGGAGAAGATCGAGGTAAGGTTGCATCGAGGTCGAGGAGGGGAAATCGCGTCGCCGCGCTCAGCCGTCTAGTTCGTCGGGAGACTCAGGAAAACGCAAGGTAGATGGCCTTGAGGTACTGCAGTTCGGGAATCCGGGTGGGATGATCGCCGGCCGGCCCGGCGGTTCCCTGCTCAGTGAAACTGCGATGACTGGCCTGAGCCGCAGCGCGAACTGCGCCGAAGAATTCGTCGGCAGTGACGTGGGCGCTGCACGACGCCGAGACCAGGATGCCGCCCGGACGCAGGCGACGGATGGCGGAGGCAGCGAGACGACCATAAGCCTCGATGGCACGAGCCCGTTCCACCTCGCGCTTGGCCAGCGACGGAGGATCGACCACCACCAAATCAAAGTTGCGGGACGGACCCTCCGCCAGCCAGCCGAAGGCGTCGCCCTGAATCTGTTCGTAGGAGCACGCGGCCACCGAACTGAGCATTTGGTTGAGAGCCACGTTGCGCTGGCCGGATTCCAGAGCGTGCGCGGAGAGATCGAGATCCACCACCGAGCGCGCTCCGCCGCGGGCCGCATACAGGCTGAACCCCCCGGAGAAACTGAATGCGTTCAGGATGTCGCGTCCGGCGGAGAGTGACCCCACCCGCCTGCGGTTCTCACGCTGGTCCAAAAAGAAGCCGGTTTTCTGTCCGCGAAACACCTCCGCCTCAAAGCGGATTCCGGACTCTTCAAAGATCACCGGAGTCTCAGCAGTATCCGGTGCTGGTGTGGTGACCCGTCCCGCTTCGTCGAGGACGGACGCATTGGGGAATCCCAGCCGCGCCGCTTCGTCCTCGATATTGCGGCTGACGCGAAACACCAGCAGCCCGGGGTGGAGGGAATCGTGCAGAAGTCTGGCGATCCGTGAAAGGTGCGGCAGCCAGGCTGCGGAATAGACCTTGAGCACGAAGTGAGTGGCGTACCGGTCGAGCACCAAGCCGGGCCAGCCATCGCCCTCGCCGTTGATACACCGATATCCGTTGGTGGCCTGCCCCAGAAGCTCCGGGGAACGAAGAGAGAGGGACGTGGAAAGACGCTCGCGCCACCAACCGTCGTCGAGGGTAGCGGGCTTCCCCGCATGCAATACGCGGACACGAATTGGAGAATCGGGGTCGTAGAGCCCGACCGCCAGGAAGCGATCGTTTCGATCGTAGATCACCGCCAGTTCCCCGGAGGTTCCTTCGCGATTTTGGTCGCGGATGGAATCGGAATACACCCACGGATGTCCGCCGCGGACGATGGACTCCGCCGTGGGGCTCACCCGCAGGCGGAGCCTGGGCAGAGCGGCGGGTTGGGACTTTGGGGCGCAATCCATGCGCGGAAAGCCTGCCACGTGCCGACGGCGGATTCCGATCCGAAATCGCGCGGATCAGAGAATGTTTGCCGCAATTTCTGCGAGATCACTCCGCTCGCCGTGGGAGAGCTCGACGTGCGCCGCGATGGGCTGGTCGCGGAATCGGTTCACCACGTAGATGAAGCCGTTGGAGGCGGCATCCACGTAGGGATTGTCGATTTGGTAGGGATCCCCGGTGAGCACGATCTTCGCGCCGTTGCCGACGCGAGTCAGGATCGTCTTGGCCTCAAGCGGAGTGAGGTTCTGGGCTTCGTCCACGATCACGAACTGATTCGCGATGCTGCGTCCACGGATGTAGCTCAGCGCCTCCACCACCAGAGTGCCGTTCCGGAGCAGATCAGTGCTGCGCGCGCCTTCGCGACCCATGTTGAGATCGCCCAGCATTTCCAAGGCATCATGGATCGGCTGCATCCACGGCCCGAGCTTCTCCTCCAGGGAACCGGGAAGGAATCCGAGCTCCTTGCCCATGGAGATGGTCGGACGGGCCACCACCAGGCGCCGAAATTCGCGGTCACTCACCGTGCGCTTCAACCCGGCTGCCAGGGCCAGCAACGTCTTGCCGGTACCGGCCTTGCCCATGAGGGTCACCAGCTTGATCCGCTCGTCGAGCAGGGCATCGAGTGCGAAGTGCTGTTCGCGATTGCGAGGTTTGATCCCCCAGATGTTCTGGCAGTCGTGCAGCGGAACGATCTGTTTTCCGGAGGCGTCCACACGGCCGAGCATCGTGCGCTTCGGCTCGGTATCGCCAATGACCGTGCAGTACTCGTTCGGCGAGCGCTTGGGGCCGGCGGGCAGGGGCAACACGCCGTTGGAACGAAATTCGGTGAGCTTCGCAGACGGGCCCGGGAGATCGAACATCCCGGTGTAGAGATCCTGCAGATTGACCCGATCGGTCTCGTAGTCCTCCGCCGGCAGGCCGTAAACGTCGGCCTTGAGACGGAGATTGATATCCTTGGTGACCAGGATCGTTGGGATTGCCGGCTCACTTTTGCGGACCGCCAGCGCCAGCGCGAGGATGCGATTGTCCACCGAGCCCGGGAGCGCGGGGAGATTGGCCCCAGCCAGTGTCGGGTCGAGGTCCAACCGCTGGCCGAAAATGATCCGCAACAGGCCCCCGCTCTCCAACTTCACTCCGTCGCTCAGGGAGCCGTGTTTGCGGAGCTGGTCGAGGATTCGCGAAATCGAACGGGCGTTCTGTCCACGCTCCGAGGTCTCCCGCTTGAACTTGTCGATCTCCTCCAAGACCTCGATCGGGAGCAGGACGTGGTTGTCCTTGAAATTGAAAACAGCGTCGGGGTCGTGAATGAGGACGTTGGTGTCGAGAACGTAATTCTTAACCTTAACCTTTGGAACAGCCGGGTTACCGGCGGCGGGACGGTTGGATTTGCGTGGTTTTGCCGTTCCAATCGAGGGAACGGCGCCGGTCGAGTCCAGCACGTTGTCGAGCACGAAACCACGGTTGCGAAGGAAGTGAACTGAGACAAGCGGATTCCGGTCACAAGTAGGAAAAAACACAATAGATGGGGTCTTGACGCCCAATGACCCACAACCTGGTGGACTATCGACTCACCGGTGTTTCAGCGTCTGAGCGCGAGAGCGGAGGCGGCGCGTTGAGTTTGACGTAGATCCATTTTTCCAATGGCCGCAGGGGACCAAGCCAGGGATAGATCGGCGAGTACAGCAGCCGCAGCCGAATCAGCGACAGCAGCATGTTCAGCGACGTGCGGAAGTTGAAAACGACATGGGATCCCGTTTGGTCATGCCAGCGGGTTGGTACTTCCTCGATCGTGAAGCCGGCCCGCTTGAGGGCGTAGAGCAGGTTGACGTCGAAGGCGAGGTCGGCGAGGCGGAGATGACTGTGAATGGCCTCGATGGCGGATCGCCGAATGACTTTGGCGCCACATTGCGTGTCGCGGATGCCCATCCAAAAGAATCCCTCGACGAAGAGGTGAAACAGACGGCTCGCGAATCGACGTTTGCCAGGTTGGGCGTGGGTGATCTCCGCACCCGCCATCCACCGGGAGCCGATCACCGCATCGGCGGCACCGGGTGCAGCGGCGCGGCGGACCAGGTCGAGCAGCGCGTCGGGGGGCGTTGCGCCGTCGGCATCGACGTAAGCGATGAGATCCGCGGAGGGCGCGAGTCGAAGCCCTTCGATGAGAGCCCCGCCCTTGCCGATGGGGCCAGGAAACTCGAGATGCTCGATGCAAGCATGTCGGGCTTCCGCCGCCTGAACTACGCCCAGGGTGTTGTCGCGACATCCATTCAACACCACCACCAAGCGCACCGGTCCGGCGTGCCCCGCGGGCAGCTGAGTCGCATAGCGCTCCAGCACGGGACCGATGCGCTGCTCCTCGTTGTAAGCGGGGATCAGCAGCAGCAGGCTGGGGGCGGGGGCCGACACAATTTCCCAAACCATTGGCGTTTCTGCGCGGGCCTTCAAGTGCGGGTCGTCGTGACCGAACGCTTCCGCGAAGCGCATCATCCGGCACCTTGGCTCTTGAACCGCCCTCCGCCCCCGCTACGGTTGGTCGAGATGAACTGGAAGCGTCTCCTGCTCGCGGTCTCCCTTTGCTCCGTCCTGATCGGTCCGGCTCAAGCCGTGGAATTGCTCAACGGGCTCGCCGCCATCGTGAATGATGCGGTGATCACCGTGGACGATGTGGAGGCCTACACCGACAAGGCCGTGCGCACCGCAGCGCGACAGCTGCTGCCCCTCGGCAAGGATGCCGAATTCGAGCGCCGTCGGCAGACCATCCTGCGCGATGGCTTGGAACAGCTGGTTGAGCGCGAGCTCATCCTCCACGAGTTCAAGACCGCTGGGTACAATCTGCCTGAGACACTCATCGACGATGTCGTCAACGGCCGCATCAAGGAGGAGTTCGGCGATCGACTCACGCTCACCAAGACGCTCCATCTTCGCAATCAGACCTACGAGAGTTTCCGCAAGGACGAGCGCGACCAGTTCATCGTGGGTCAGATGACACTGAAGAACATCAGTCAAAACCTCTTCATCTCGCCCAAGAAGATCGAGCACTACTACGCGGACAACAAGGACCGGTACTCCATCGGAGATCGCGCCAAGGTTCGCATGATCCTCCTGGAGAAGAGCCGTCACGCCGCGGGCGAGCCGCGCAAGATTGCCGAGTCCATTCGCGAACGTGCGCTGAAGGGTGAGGATTTCGGCAAGCTGGCGGATGAGGTTTCCGATGACGCACGACGCTTCAAGGGAGGCCTTCGCGGCGATCAGGGCTGGGTTGAGAACAAGGACAGCGATCTCCGCAAGGAACTCCGCGATTTCGCCTTTCCCGCGAAGGATGGAGAGGTCAGCCCGGTGATCGAGACCGACGGCGCGGTTTTCCTAGTGAAAGTGGAAGCGCACGAGGCGGGTCACCTGCGTCCCCTGTCGGAGGTGCGCGGCGATGTCGAATCCACCCTTCGCTCGGTGGAACGCGAACGCCTGCGCAAGCAATGGATCGGTCGCCTCCGCGCCAAGGCGTTCATCCGCTTCCCCGGACAGGGTTGATCGGGAGGGAGCGGCATTTGACGCAAAGAAAAAGAAAGGCGGCACCGGTCTGGTGCCGCCCTTTTCTTTTTACGGTGACACGGGTTCAACCCGTCTACATCGCCCCGCCCCACTCAGCTCATCACTTCATCGGCTCGGAAGAAGCGACGCACCTCGAGTTCGGCATTCTCCACCGAGTCCGAGGCATGGCAGATGTTGCGCATGCTGTCGGTGCCCAGGTCACCACGCAGCGTTCCTTTTGGGGCCTTGCGAGAATCGGTGGGTCCGAGGAGTTGACGCACCTCGGCGACCGCGTTCGGGCCAGTCAGGATCGCGGCCAGCACCGGGCGTGAGGACATGAATTCCACGATTTCCGGAAAGAAGGGCCGATCCTTGATGTGGCTGTAGTGCTCGGCGAGCAGTGCCGGCGTGAGGCGCAGCATCTTGGCGCCGCTGACGTGGAGGCCGGCGGCCTCGAACCGTCCGAGGACGGTTCCGATCAGGTTCTTTTCGACACAGTCCGGTTTGCAGAGAATGAGAGTGCGTTCCATCTGGTCGATGAGACCTGCCACAGAGCGGGGTTGAGGTAAAGCCTCAGTTCCCGGAAATCGGGGTCCGCAACAGCAGGTTGAGAGCGAAGAGGAGGATCATGGCCAGGCAGGCGGCCACCTTGGCGGCGGTTCCAGCGAGAAGTCCGAGGACCGCACCCAGGCCCGCTTTGCCGGCGCTTTTCCACTCGCGTCCGCCCAGTACCTCCCCGACGACCGCGCCCAACCAAGGCCCCAGAATCAATCCAAACGGAGGCAGGAGGAACAGGCCCAAAAGCGCGCCGATGCCTGCCCCGACGATGCCGCGCCAGGTAGCACCAAACCGTCGTGCGCCGAGGGAAGTGGCCGCGAAGTCGACCACCATGGAGGCAGCGGCCAGAAGCCCCAGCGCAAGGATCACCCACCAGGCAGCACCGCGATCACCGAAATAGAGTCGATGAACGAGAGCCGCCGCAAAAATAAGGGGGGTTCCCGGCAACCCTGGGACCACGGCGCCAACCAACCCCAGGAGCATCACCACCAACGCCAGCAAGAACCCTGTGACTTCGGCGGCGGACATGAATCCCTCGGGAATGGGAAACGTTACCCGTGGGTGCAGGTCAGATCGCGATCGGGATCAATGCCCCAACGACGCCCGACTTCCTCGAGCTCCGGAGTCAGCCCCCACTGGTCGGCGATCGGCGCGCTGGTGTGGGTCCGATTGGCACCCTTCAGATGCATGCAGCCGCGATTGTCACCCACCGTACCGATTTGATCGATTTCATCAGGAGTGAGCGTCACCTCGCGGAGCGCCGCGAGCTCATCCACCTTGGTTTCGATCGACTTCGCGCTGCTTCCCACTTCCTGAATCAGGGTCGGAACCACCGATTTCACCTGGGGGTGAGCCAGATTCCAAGCGCAGGCGAGCTGCAGGAGCGTGATGCCATGGCGATCCGCGATGGAGCGGATTTGTGCCAACTTCAGATTTCCCGCCTCGACCCATCCAGCCGGACGGAAGGTGCGATGGTCGCCGTAGCCGAATTCATGCCCCGGGCGAACATCGTCGTGGAACAATCCGCCGAAATCCACGACCCGGGTGAGCAGGCGAACCTCGTTCTTGACCGCTGCGGGGATCAGCAGCGATCCGGGCCAAGGTTCAAAAGGATTGAGAATGATCATCGCCCAGTCGATCAACGACCCGAAGCGCTCGAAGCATTGGATGAGATCGAGGGTAAACCCATTGGCAGGCCCAGGTGCCACTCCGATCATGGAGGTCAGGGAATCATCGATGAGCGCCTGCATGGCCTGCCACACCCGAGAGTCGGAATAGCCGATCGAATCCGGATTGTGCAGCATCACGAGGTCGAACCGGTCCGTGCCACAGCGTTCGAGAGACTTCTCGGTCGCCATCTTCAGATATTCCCGATAGCCCGCAGGCCCTCGAAGTTCAGGATTGGTAAACCGGGGAAACCCCTTCGATCCGTCCCTCTTGCCCGAATAAAAATCGTGACCCACAGCGCCTACCAAACAATAGGTATCTCTGGGAATCCCTTTCAAAGCTTGCCCGAGTAGCAAGTCGGCTTGTCCGTTACCGTAAACGTCTGCGGTAATAAAGGTCCGGACTCCTTTTTCGTAGGCTCTTTGGGCAGATCCGATCCATCGGGCTTCGTCCAGAGCTTCGCCGAAATGCATGAATCGGCCCCCATTCCAGGTGCCAAATGCGGTCGTGGTCACATCCATAATACAGTCGATTTGATGGGCATAACCTAGCCCGGGGCGGGTGAGGGCGGCAACCCGGCAGTTGGCTGGAAGTGAGCGAATGTTGTCCGTTGCGAGGATCCTGTGAGGGAGTTGCGCATAACTTGCGAGAGTTCTGCATTGTTTCCGGTTCGGCCGCCGCCAAATCCTTGTCCTGCAATGTCGACCTCAGGACTAGGGCGGGGACTTGGATCCCTATTAGAGCCAAAGGGTGCCGCTTCCACCAAGCGGTCCCCCTCCCGTGGACTGGGCGTCCTGATTGGGGAGGCGCAGTCCAAGCCGACGGAAATGCCGGTGCCTGGGACGGTAGATACCCAGAATTTGGTATCCGCGCGGTCTGAAGTCTCAGTCACCGCGGAGGCGACCGGCCTCGTCGACACCTCATTCGAAGGCCTGGAACGCGACTCCGCGATGGGATTTCGATGGATGTGGCGTTCGTTGATCGTCGCCGACTTGGTCCTAGTTTGGGTGTCAGGGTGGATTCTCATGGAACCCGCAGTGCGGACCCAACGGGGAGCGACCTTGGTTGGGTGTCTGCTGATGAGTGTGGCGGCCATCCTAGGTCTCGTGGGCGCCCGATTGGCAAGGTAGGACGGAAGCCAGTCGCGTCGTCCAACGGTCCGGAGCGCCGGCATCTTGCCGGCCCGAGGGATTCAATTGGGAGCTCAGGAATTCAGGAGGGAGCCCATCCAAGACGCCACGATGGCAAGGTCTTACATCCGACGACGGAAGGAGCCGGTTCTTCCCCAAACAGGTAGGGCGGTGCTGCCGCGCCGCCGTAGCCCTCCGTTTCGCGAGCGGAACGCCACGGGACCGTGGAGGCCCTGAGCCCGTGGAGATTTTGATCGGATTCCCCGACAAGCGCGGTAGCGTCCAGGAGTGCGCGAGTCCTCTCGCGCTCTCGACTCGC
>JANXMD010000031.1 GCA_025354845.1 Verrucomicrobiota bacterium
CAAAGAATGAAGGGGTTTTCAGACGGGCTCTTAGTTGTTTTTCCATCCGGCGCTTTCAATTCGATCCCTCTCGCGGACGTGAGTTCCGCCGTCGACTTACTCGGCGAGGCGGTAGTAGCGTCCCACAGAGGCGGACACATCCTGCAAGTGCACGCGGAGCTGTCCGGCGTCGTCGGTGGTGTAGCGTCCAACGGTGGTCCACTGGCGCAGATCCGGCGAGGCCTCCAGGCGGTATGCAGTGCGCGGCTGCGCCGAAAGATTCAGCGTGACGCGACCCGGTGCCGGTAGAGCGGATCCAGCGGCGCCAGACGTGCTGAGGTTCACTGTCGCTTTCAATCCCTGCAGCAGCGACCTCAGCGCCTCCGGCTTGTTGGTTGGAGCGGGATGATTGGCTTGATCCTTGGTGTTGACGCCGTGGCAGGAGGTGCAGGTGCGGATTTCGCCGGGTTGGAAAGTCAGCCAGAAACGCTCACGCACCACCGCGCCACCGTTGGTGTCGGCCAGTTGCCAAGTCAGCGCGCGCTGCGCCGGAACGAAGGCGGCCATGGACCCGTCCATGCCGAGCTTCACGGCTCCCGAGGGCAGGGTGGGGTCGACCGGATTGTTGGCCAGGGCGCTGGAGTCATGCATCGGCTGTGCCAGGACACGACGGCCGAGGCGCGGCGCCGAGTTGGTGGAGTAGAGGCCAAAGCCGCGGATTTGGTCGCCCTGGAAAAACTGCAGGGACGCGATGTCATACAATTTGCCGCCGTTCCCGATGGTTTTGTTGGTGGTGCCCGCGATGCGGAGATTGAAAGGCTGCTGGCGATCCGCGTGGTCCCGGGTGGTGACGTTTCGGCTGACCACGAGGGCCAGATTGTTTTGGCGCAGGTAGGAGGAGAGCACGGTGGCATCCACCCCTTCTTCATCCAGAATCTGCTGTTCCGGGGCCCCGAGCGGCGTGTGGGCATGCGATGGGATGGGCCGGGCGCGGACCTCGACCGGGCTGAGCTCCCACAGCGGGCCACTGTACGTGACGAGTCCGCCGCCGTAGCTGTAGTAGCTCACGGACTTGGTGAGCCCGGAGGTGAGTGGCTGATCCGTCACCCAATACCCGCCGACTTTCTTGAGTGTCTTCAATTGGTACAGGTAGTCGCTGCTGACGCCCCGCCGGGTTTCGCTGGCGGTGTTGGTGGTGTGTGCCGCGATCAGTGGGCCGCTGGAGAGTGGCACCGGATTGCGATACAAGCCGGAGTGATTGGTCGTCGGTGTGGTGGTGAACGACTTCGTCTCCGGATGAGTGATGTACTGGTTGGTCATGGAGTCCGCATCCATGCCTGCTGGACCGACGAGCGTGAGGATCTGCCCGGAGGCGTGGGTACCGAATTCCGGCCCGTCGATGCCGTAATACAGTCCGGGAGTCTTGGGGTCTTCGCTGATGTGGAAGAAGTGATCGCAAACCGCGTGGTTGACGCGCAGGGCGGTGTTGTAGAAGTAGCCGAGTGAATTGTCATTCAGCAGGCTGGGCTCCAGGTAGCTGCCGATTTCGTGACGGCCGACGTGGTTCAACGTCTCCTCCTCGGTGCCGTCTTCATTGATCATCCAGGGGAAAAAGAGATTGAAGGTGTGCCCGTTCACGATGCCGGAGGTGAGGCGCGACTCCGGGAACACTTCCGTCGTGTTTCCGGCCAGAACCTTGGCTGAGGAGGATTCGTCGGAGTAGTTGAACACGCCGAACGGAATCGAGAGTCCTTGGGCCATGGCGTCGCGATCGAGGTCCGCCTCCTGATCGCGCTGAAGATGGTCCCACCGGGTGAAAATCACGCGGCCGAAGCTGTCGATGAACGGCGTGAACACCCCGGACGGAGCGTGGTCGAGCTGGAAGAGGTTTCCCGTGGCGGGATCGAGGCTCCAAAGGCCGCTCACCGTGGGCTGCAATTCGTACTCATCGAGCTGGGGATACAGATGTGCCTGGCCTCCGCGCGGTCGGTCGCTGGTGAACAGAATGCGTCCGTCGGTGCCGTAGCAGGGGCTGATGTTGTTGTAATTCACCGGCTGATTCGGGACCTGGGTGATGACCGGGTTTTCCCCCTGGCCGAGGCCGGTGATCTCATAGAGTTGCCAGAAATTGGCCGGTGTTTGGTAGGCCATCGCGCCGGAGCCCACCACCATGCTGAATACGGCACGTGTGCCGTCCCAGTGAACCGACGGTTCGCGTACCGCGATGCCGTTGGTGCCCTGGAATCCACTCGCGACGCCGTAGCCGGCGGCGGCGGTGAGGTTTTTCAACGTACCGTCCGGATATCGGATGTAGAGGTCGCCGCCCCGCCCCGCGGAATCGGTGGTCGATTTGTGGTTACCGAAGGCGGATCCGATGGTGGTGAAGTCGAAGCCGATGGGAATCTGCGCGACAAAGAGGATGGGATTGGTGATCCCGGCCACCGATGTGGGCGCGGGCAGTGGCGTGTAGTTGGCGGTAAGGGTGGCCGGTGTCGACGGCATGGTCAGCGTGGTGATCGGGGCGCCGGCGCTGGCAACGGAAGTCCCGGTCCATTGGCTGAAGGTGACCCCAGGAGCCGGGGGATTCGCTGCGACGGTGATCTGGGTTCCAGGAAGGTAGCTTCCGCTTCCGGAGCCGCCGATCACGGTAAGCGCCACCGGGCTCAAGGTGTAGTACGTGGCGGACACGGCGGTGGACGCTGCCGGCATGATCAGGGCGGTGGTCGTGGAGGCGGGCGAGACCACTGTGGCGCCCGTCCATTGTTGGAACGCTTTTCCTGGCGGAGCGGACGCCGCGGTGAGGGTGACCGAAGTGCCCGCGGCGTATTGGCCGCCACCGGTGCCATTGACGACCGTGAGCGTGTAGGTCAGGGGCGGTGGCGGCGTGGAGGTGGATTTGTAAACCGCGGTGACGGTGAGGTTGGTCGCGGGCATTTGAACGACCGTGGACGCGGCGTTCAGGTTGGCGATGCCGGTACCGGTCCAGGTGCTGAAGGTCTTTCCTGCCAACACCGGCGCCGCGATGACCACTGCGGTGCCTGGAGGGTAGCTACCCCCTCCGGAACCGCCGGAAACCGTCAGCGTCGCGGGAGAACCGGCGCCCGTGACCGTGATTACCACCGGCGTGGAATAGGTGCGTGAGCCGCCGTTGTCGCGCGCCTTCGCCGAAAGGGTGTAGGTGCCGGGAGGCACACCGGACCAACTGACGGCATACGGCGCGTTGGTGCTTGAGAGCAGAAGGTCGAAGCCGAGGAGGAAGTCGACGCGGTCGATGGAGCCGTCCGGGTCAGTTGCCGTCGCGGCGAGACTCACGGTTGCGGGTGCGGCCACTTGGGATCCGGTGACGATGCCGGTCCAGGCGATCACGGGCGGCTGGTTTCCGATGGCGTTGATGCCGATGGACACCATCGCCGGAGTCGAGGTGCCGGTGGCGTCACTGGCGGTGAACCAAAAGTTGTCGGTTCCGGTGAAATTGGCGCCCGGGACGTAGGTCAACGTCGGAGGCGTGCCCACCAACTGCCCCCGGAATGGCGCCGAGACGATGGCAAAGGTCAGCGGATCCCCTTCGGCGTCGGTGGCATTCAGGGTGATGCCCTTGGACTGATTCGCCAGGGTGCCAATCCCCTGGGGAATGGCCACCGGAGGAGTGTTCGCGGTCGCGGTCAAAGCGGACAGAAGGCCGAGGAGTCCCGCCCAGAGGCCTGCGCGACGTTTGTAAGGTTGCATCACCCACCGCTACGTCAGGCGCGGCCAATGGTTACTGCCGGAAGGAACAAATAACGGTTACGGAAGCTTCGCTGCCCGGATGCCGAGCAAGCCGCCGATGGGTCGTTCGAAGCCGGTGAGGAGCGGATGGCACGGACGATTCAGCACCGTCGCGCCCACCCAGCGTCCTTCGCGCACCAGCGTGACGACACTGCCCCCGTCAAAGTTGATCGCGTCCGACGCGCCGAGTTCCTTGAGCATCCGCGCGCTGTCGCCTGGTGTTGCTCCCTCCGTCCACCCGGGCTGTCTCCCGTCCACGACGAGCCAGTACAGATAGCGTCCATCCGCGCTGACGCCGGCCGCGCTGGCGGCCTCGGCGGGAAGGTGTTCGGCGCGATCGATGCCGTTTTTCAAAATCGTCAAATTGCCCCCAGCGGCGTTGAAGGCGTCGTGCGTGTCACCGCGCGCGGGAACGATGCGGACCTCGCGGGTGGCGGTGATCACCAGGGAGTCCAGATTGTCGACCGCCGGCGAGTAGCGGTCGCCGTCCGAGACCGAGAGTCCCATGATGTCGACCGGCAGGCCGGGCCACCTCACGAACGGGAAAAATGCGCTGGAGCTGACCGCGATCTGCAGGTGGTGTTTCCGAAGAAAATCGCTCGGAAACTGGCTTCTGGTGTCGAGTCCTCGGTCCCCGTTGGACGGTTTTACGAAGAAGCTGATGCCGGGATTGCGCAGGTCCACGCGAATCGCGTGGGCCTTCATCGGGCGCGGCGCCGTGACATTGGCGCGGGCGTGATCGATGCCCTGAAACATCGGTTCCCACGCGGTGAATCCGCTGTCGGGTGCCGGCCAGGACTCGAGGAATCGCGGCGTGGGCACCGAGGGAATCCACCACCAGAGCACCAGCCCGATCGCCCCGAACCCCAGCAACAGCTTTCGGCGACGACGGTTCCGGGGGAGGTCGCTCCGGCGGCGCTTTTTACGGACGATTCGAAGGACCCCCATGATAGCCGGTTCAGTGGTTCGGCCGCGTTCGTTGCAGTTGGCGCACGACACGCACCAAGCGATCCGCCTCGGCGTCCGAACCGATCGTGATGCGCAATCGGTCGGATAGGCCCGGTGTCCGGAACCATCGCACCAGGATCCGTTGGTCGCGCAACGACTTCAGCCAGGATTCGGCGGGCGGCCCCGGTGGACGCACGAAAATGAAATTGGTCTGGCTCGGCACCACGGAGAAACCGAGGGCGGTCAGGGCGGTGGTGAGGCGCTCTCGAGTGGCGATGACGCGCTTGAAGTTCCGCCGGTAATACGGCAGATCGTCCAACGTGGCCAGGGCCGCAACCTGACCGAGGCCGTTGACATTGTAGCTGTCCCGGATGCGGTCGAGCGCCTCGATCAACTCCGGGTGCCCCACGCAGTAGCCCACGCGCTGGAAGCAAAGCGAATACGCCTTGGAAAAGGTCCGGAACACCAGCACGTGCGGGTATTTAAGAGCCAGTGCCAGGGCGTTCTCACGGGCGAAATCGACGTACGCCTCATCCAGAACCACCACGCCGCGGGTGGCCCGGCAGAGGGTTTCCAGTTCTGTGTTCGTGAAGCCGCGTCCGCTCGGCGCATTCGGTGTGGTGACGAGGCTCAGCGCCGCCTCCGGATTCCATCCCTTCCGGCCGGCACGCTTTCCTGAGGGCATCGCAGGGAGGGCGAAATCGGGTCCAAGCGGGACGGCGTGCGTGCGGGCGCCGTGGATGGCAGCCAGCACGGGATACAGGGAATAGCTCGGATCGAGATATTGAACCGTCGCCTTCGACGCCTTTCGGCAGCCGACTTCCGGCTCGACGAAGGCGCGCACGGCGAGCGCGAGCACTTCGTCCGATCCATTGCCCACCAACACCTGGGATGGGTCGCATCCGTGGAGCTTGGCGAGACGCTCGCGTAGTGCTTGCGATGTGGGGTTCGGATACAGGCGGAACCGTCCGTCCACCGCCCCCTGGGTGGCGCGCAAGACCCGCGGTGAGGGCGGGTAGGGGTTCTCGTTGGTGTTGAGCTTGATCAGTCCGCGGATGCGCGGCTGTTCTCCGGGAACATAGGCGTGGAGCCCATGAACCAGGGGACGCACCAAGGATTGAGGCGAGGGCTGGGAACGCGGCATGGAGATCAGGCGTGGAGTCGGATCGAGGCCGAGCGCCCGTGGGCGTCCAGTCCCTCCAGATCGGCAAACGTCTGCACCGCCTTGAGCGCCTTTTTCAAAGCTGTCTTGGAGTACTCCGTGACGCTGGTGCGGCGCTGGAACTGATCGACGGTCAATCCCGCGAAGCTCGCACCCGCACCGCCGGTAGGTAGGGTGTGGCTTGGCCCTGCGACATAATCGCCCAGCACGGTGGGGGAATGGTTGCCCAGGAAAATGGCACCGGCAGTGAGGATGCGATTCGAGCGTTCGCGGGCATCGCGGGTTAGGATCTCGCAGTGCTCCGGCGCCAGGCGGTTTGCCAGTTCAGTGCCCTCGTCGAGCGACTTCACCTGGATCAGCCATCCGTTCGCCTCCAGCGCCTTTTCGATGTAGGCGCGACGGCTCAGTTTGGGAAGTTGGCGCTTGATCTCGGTCTGGACGCCTCGGATGAGTTTTGCCGAGGGCGTGACCAGCCAGACCCGCTCATGACCCGATCCGTGTTCCGCCTGGGCGAGCAGGTCGGCAGCAACGAAGCGGGGTTCCGCCGACTCATCGGCGAGCACGAGAACTTCGCTAGGGCCCGGAAGGAGATCGATCGCCACATGGCCGAACAGCAATCGCTTGGCGGCCACCACGTAGGCGTTTCCCGGGCCGAAAATCTTCTGAACACGTCGAATCGTTGAGGTGCCCATGGCTAGGGCGGCGATCGCCTGCGATCCGCCCACGCGATAGATCTCGGTCGCTCCGGCCAAACCCGCGGCATAGAGCAGGGCGGAATTGATCGAGCCGTCCTTACCCGGCGGCGTGCATACCACGATCTCCGGGCAGCCGGCCACCTTGGCCAGAGTAATGGTCATCAGCGCCGTGGAGACCAAGGGCGCGGTGCCACCGGGAATATAAATGCCGACCCGCGTGAACGGATCGAACTTCTCCGCCACCGTCGCCCCGTGCGAATTCGTGGCCGACCAGCCGCGGCGGCGGGATTTCTTCGAAAACGTGGCGATGTTTCGGTGCGCTTCCGCCACCGCAGATCGCAGGGTCGCGTTGGCAACCAGTGCGGCGCCCATCCGATCGGCCGCGGTCACCGCCAGCTGGTCGGCCGTCAGGGTGGCGCCGTCGAACCGTTCGGTGAATTCCAACAGCGCCGCATCCCCCCGCTGGCGAACAGCGTCGAGAATGCCGCGGGTGCGTTCCTCGATGCCGGAATCGAACAGGGAGGACGACGAGGCGGCGCGGGTCAACTGGTCCGCATAGTCGGCGTCAGTGTGTCGGACAAGATGCATTGGTCGCGTCAGGTTAGGGAGGCCTCCACGGAAGTCAAAACGCGGCTGGAGGACATCGAGGACGCTTCAATTGACGGGCTCGTGTGCCCTAGGGGGATTGCATTCGAGCCGCTTGCAGGATAAATGCGGGTTGCCTGTGACCAACGAGTGAATCTGGCTGTCGTTCTGCGACAGTAGGCCCCTATCCAGCCCCCTCCAATGAACCCAAGAATCCATCCTCTGGCCGCCCGACTTCCCTCCATCCTACTTTCGATTGGATTGCATCTCAGCCCCTTGTTGCGCACCGGTTCCGGAGCCGCGGTGTTGTCGCCGGTGATCTTCCTGGCTCGGTGGCTTTGCGGCGCGGCGGCGGTCAGTGGGGCCATGCATGCGGTCTCGGGCGCAACGGGCCTCACCCTGACCCAAGGAGGGAAATCGGTAAAATCAAGTGCGGGCACCAATGGTGTGGTTTTCGCCGGCACTCGCATTACCGTCCGCAGCGACCTGTTTGGGAATGCCCAGTCCTATGAGTTCGACGGTCTTCCGACGGGATTGGTTGGCAGCGCACAGGGGGTCGTCACCGGAATTCCGACTGACGTGGGCGAGTTTCCGGTCACCGTGACCGGCTGGCAGCTAAGTCGCTTCGCGGGATTCAATTTCACCTCGTCCTACACGGTGATCATCGTCGAGGGGACACCGACCGCCCCGCCCCAGATCACGACGCCCCCGCAGGCACAGAGCGGTGCACCGGGAGACTCCATTACGCTTTCCGTCGCCGCCTCCGGGATTGGGTTGAGCTATCAATGGATCAAGAACGGGCAGGAGATTCCCGGTCAGACTGCCTCGACCCTGGTCCTGTTCCCGTTGCAGGTCTCGGACGCCGGGAACTATCAGGTTCGAGTGTCGAACAGCGTTGGTTCCGCGACCTCCACGGCGGTGGCCGTCTTGGTCGTCACACCGGTCCCCGTGGTTCCGGCGCTTCCCCTAAATCGAAGTCTCTACGCTGGCGAGGACCTATTCTTGGATGCCACCTCGACGGGCATTGAACCCATTTCCTATCAATGGACAGTCAACGGGCTACCGCTTGCCGGGGAGACGAATCCCACCTTGCTACGCACTGAGGTAACCGCTGCGACCGCCGCGGGAAGCTATACCGCCGTGGTGACCGACGGGACGGGGGGTACGGCAACCGCCGGCCCCGTCGCGGTATCGGTGATCCCGCTTCCCAGCCTCCACTGGATCCAGTTTGTCCAGGGCACCGGGGGAGTATTGGGGATCGATGCCGAAGTCGGGCGAACCTATCGGCTCGAAGGCCGGGACTTGGTGGATTCGGGGGACTGGAGAGAGGTCGCTACGGAGACCGCAGTCGACTCGTCGCTTCGGTGGGACATACCCGTACCCACGGCTGATTCGCGCTTTTTCCGAGTGATGGTTTTGCCTTAAGCCCCGTGAGATCCTAGGGAAGTTGAACGCGGGGCGGAACAGACTCCAAACGACCTGAGGACCGCACTTTAGAAATTTATGCGCTTGACCCTAATTGACGAAACGTCTTAGATAACCCCATGCAAAGGCCCGGTAGGGCAGCGGAAATTTTGCTTTAACCCACAAACGAGAGAATTCATGAAATTGACATCCAACGTCGTTTTCGCCGGAGTCTGCGCATCGGCAATGCTCGGATCGTTCGCAATCGTTGCGGACACTGTGTATGAGGTCAAGACGGCCGTCAGCTCATCCCAGGTTGTTAACCCCAATGGTGGCGAGTTCGGCCAGACCATCATCTTCGCGAATCAGACGGAGAAGCTGTTGACCAGCTTTGAAATCTCCTACAACGCGAACTACACCCGCAACGACGGTCTGACCATCCGGTTCTACGATACGGATGTGACCGGCGCCCCGAAGAACCTGCTCTTCCAATCGGATCCTCAGGCCATCAAGTCCGGTTTCAACAGCGTCGCACTGACCTTCGACAACGCTGAGGTGCCTGCGACCTTCGCCTACTCCGTTCAGTTCACTGGTGTGGATGCCTCCAATACGGCTGGTCTTCTCGCCCCGAACTTGGCCCCGAATCGTGGCTTCGGCTACAACGACATCTGGGTGAGTGACGGCGCGGGTCACTGGACCAGCCAGGTCATCCCTGGTGGCACGCCTTCCAACCCGGTGTTCTCCTTCCTCTCGGCGAAGGTCTCCGCGGTTCCCGAGCCCAGCACCTACGCTCTCGCTGGCCTCGCCGGTCTCGCGCTTCTCGGCGCCCGCCGGTTCCGCCGCTAGTCGGTTCTCTCTTCAAAAGAAGGCGCAGCTTCTGCTGCGCCTTTTTTGTTTTTACACTGGCAGTGCGCAGTTCTCCCGACATTGTTATCGGGTTCGCTTGGCGCTCTTTCCTTCCACACATGACCCGTCTTTCTTGGATGTTCCGGCTGCTGGCGCTGGTCGGCCTCCTACCGTTCCTCGCGCTCCCGACCCGCTCACAAGCACTCACCGAAGTTCGGCTGGTGCTCGATCACGATGCGGTGCGACCCGGCGATTCGCTTACCGCGGGCGTCGAGCTGAAGATGCCGCCGGGTTGGCACACCTATTGGCGGAATCCGAGTGAGGCGGGTGGCGCGGGCATTCGCACCAAGGTGGATTGGACGTTGCCGGAGGGGATTACCGCAGGGGAGATCCAGTGGCCCGTTCCGGCCAAGCATGCCGATCCCGCGGGGGATGCTCATTCGTTTGAGGGAACTGCAATGTTGCTCGTGTCGCTAAAGGTGGGTGCCGCCGTGCCGACCGGCCCGCAGGAGATCAAGGCCCGTGTTTCCTGGCTCGAATGTGCCAGCAATTGTGTGCCGGGACGGGTCAATGTCAGCACCTCATTCACCGTTGCCGCCACCGCCGGTGAAGCGGTCCATGCGGAACAGTTTGCGTCGGCTCGGGCCCGTTTGCCAAAGGACGGCAAGTCGCTGGAGGCGCGGGCCTCCTGGGAAGGCGCGGAGGCCGGTGACAGTCGCGCCTTGGTGATGGAGTGGAAAACGGACGCCAAGTCCGCCGATTTCTTTGCCTTCGAGGGCCCTGACGCGGTGGTTTCGGCCCATACCGAACTCGTTTCGGCACCGGCGGGATCCGGTTTGATCCGCTTGCGTAAGTCCGTGGCCAAACCGGAATCTGGATGGCCGACCCAGGTGCATGGATTGTTGGTGGCCAATCCGGGCAGCCCTTCGGAACAGGCGTTCGAGGTGACTCTGCCACTTTCTTCTCCTGCGGTCGGTGCCACGGGCGCCGGTGGTTCCGAACCCTTTTCCTTCGCCGCCTTGCTGCCGATGCTCGGGCTCGCGTTCATCGGAGGGTTGATCCTGAACATCATGCCCTGCGTCCTCCCGGTGCTGGCATTGAAGATTCTCGGGTTCGTCCGGCAGGCAGGCAGTGATCCCGCACGCGTGCGGTCCCTGGGACTCCTGTACGGGGCGGGGGTGATCACCTCGTTCCTCGTACTCGCCGCCGTGGCCCTCGCTGTTCAGGCGGCCGGTGGTGTCGCGGGTTGGAGCACCGCGTTTCAGAATCCCCAGTTCCGGGTGATGATGTGCATCCTGCTCGTGCTGGTGGCGCTCAATCTTTTTGGAGTGTTCGAGGTGACTCTGTCGGGTGGAGCCATGGGTGCGGCCGGCGAGCTCACCTCCAAAGAGGGCGGCGCCGGTGCGTTCTTCAACGGCGTCCTGGCCGCGGTGCTGGCCACGCCCTGCACCGCTCCGTTCCTGGCGACGGCCATTGGATTCGCCTTCACCCAGCCGCCAGTCGTGCTCCTCTCGATCTTTGTCACCGTCGGCCTCGGCCTCGCGGCGCCGTTTGTGGTGCTGTGCTGGAAGCCGGGCTGGCTAAAGCTCATGCCAAAGCCGGGTGTGTGGATGTTGCGCTTTAAAGTGGCCATGGGTTTCCCGCTGCTGGCGAGCGCGGTGTGGGTGTTCTGGTTTACTGCCGGACGCATGGGCTCCGCAGGCGTCCTTTGGATGGGGCTGCTGCTGGTGATGATCGCCGCTGCGGCCTGGGTGTGGGGCGAATTTGGCCAGAAGGACGGAAAGATTGGTCTCGCCGGAGGGATCGTCGCGGCACTTCTGCTGACCGGTTATTTCGGAATCCTTGAGGGACAACTTGATTGGCGAACCCCCCCGGGCAGCCGCAAGCCGAAGGTTGATTGGCAGCCCTGGAGCCATGCTGCGGTCAGCAAGGCGACGGGGGAAGGTAGGCCGGTCTTGGTGGATTTCACCGCGGATGGCTGCCTCAACTGCCAGCTCAACAAGAGAACGTCCATCGAGATCAAGTCGACCGCCGATCTCATTCGTGCCCGTAAGGTTGTAGCGCTGGAAGGTGATTTTACCGACCTCGATCCTGCGATCGCGGTGGAACTTCAGAAGTTCGGTCGGCGTGGCGTTCCCCTGGTGCTGGTGTATTCCCGCGACGCCTCCAAGCCGCCGCGTGTCCTACCCACCGTGCTCACACCCAGCGTGGTGCAGGAAGCGCTCGACTGGGCGTCGCACTGAAGCGGTAGCGGTAAGCGATACCGTCACCGTGCGGGTTCGTGCGGCTCAATCGGACTCCGGAAGGTTTCGGAAGGCTTCCATGGACCGTCGATCCCGCTTGGTGGGACGACCGGTTCCCGGTGAACTGAACTGAGCTCTCAGAAGCGCCGCCTCTCGGGCTCGGGCGTATTCCTCGGGCGGCGTCAATTCTTCCGCGTAGTCCCGAACCAGCGGCGCGCCAACTCGCGATGCCGGTAGGGCCAACACCCGAAACGTTCGCACCAGCACCTCGGTCTTCACGACGATCCGATCACCCGGCCGTACGGTGTGAGCCGGCTTGGCCGGGGCGTCGTTGACTCGTACGTGACCCGAGCGGATCGCCGTGACGGCGAGCGAGCGGGACTTGTACACCCGGATTGCCCACAGCCATTGGTCGAGTCGCATCGCGGTGGCAGGATGCCGGCCCGATCGCGAGCGGAGAATGCTAAAAAGGATGCCGTGTGCGGGGACGGGTCGCCCTGGTTTTTAATGCCTCGTCCCCGACCGGATTCACTGCTAGGCTTAGACCAATGCTTTCGCAGAAGGCCAAGTACGGCATTCGCGCCCTCCTCTATCTCTGCCGCCAGAAGCCGGGGACTCCGGTTCTGATTCGCGACATCGCGGAGAAGGAGCACCTCCCCCGCAAATTCCTGGAGGCAATCCTCCTGGAGCTGAAGAGCGCCGGCATCCTGCACAGCCGGCCCGGAAAGGGTGGCGGGTACACTCTCAATCGCGATCCCAAGACCATCACGTTGGGCCGGGTGATCCGTCTCATCGATGGTCCCCTGGCTCCAATTGCCTGCGTGAGCCAGACCGCTTACGCGCCGTGTCGGGATTGTCTCGATGAGAAGACCTGCGTGGTTCGTGCGGTGATGCGGCAGGTCCGCGACCGCACCGCCGACGTGCTCGATTCCACCACCTTTGCCCTCTTGTTGGAGCAGGAGGATGTGCTGTCGCGCACCCTCGCCGGCGTGGACTTCAGCATCTAGGTCAGGGCGACCGGTCGCCGGGAATCTCGAACTATGAACCCGCCTCG
>JANXMD010000033.1 GCA_025354845.1 Verrucomicrobiota bacterium
TTGTTCTCGACCCGCGACCCCGCGGGTTGATCGGCGAACAAGATCCGGCGCATCTGCGCCAAGCCCGGTTTGGCGTGCTCCGTGGTGAAACGACAGGGTCCGCGTTGTGAAACGCCACGTCGTCTCCCCAGCCACCGCCACCACCGCCGACGAATCCGCCGCCCCGCTGCGGAGCCCGCTCTGGCTGAGCGTCTGGCTCCTCACCGTGGGTGTCGGCATTCTCGGATTCCTGCAGGTCGGCATGGCGGCCTTGTCCCACTAGCCTCTGATTCCGTTCTGCACTGTGATTTCCCGATGAATGCTACCTTCCCGTCGTTGAAATCAGCCGATTTCCCCGCGTCGCCTCCGGATTCGGTCGTGCCGCCTCTGGCTCGGGATCCCATGGACGCGGAATCGGACGCCCACGCCCACGGTGAGGCGGAGTCGCCTCACCATCACAAGGAATCGGGATGTGGCAATGGATGCCGTTCCTGCCCTCGATGCGCCAGTTTATCTGAATCCAAAAATAGTTGATGATAAACAGGATGTGAATAGTTTCTGACCTGCATCCAGGCCCCGTGAGACACCCATTTTCTCTGTCTCCAACCTCGGGCCGACAAATGAAACACTTGCACCCGACCGGCCGCTTGTGATTTTTTTCACGAGTGATTGCGGCGCGGAAGTCGGGTCGGGTGGTGCTTTGACGTTTAGACGTCAGCTAATCCTGCCGATAACCGGACCGAAAACCATCGGTTGGCGGTAACTTTCGGATTGTATCCCCCCCGTCCGCAGGCCAGAAAGCCTCGGTAAGAGTCAATTGTGTTGAAGCAGTCGGGCTAATTGAGGTGGGTGTTGCGGGTCTTTTGGATTAGTTGAATGAACAAGCTGGATCGAGTTTGACGCGGCCGCGTTGGACCGAACGGCGGATGGAAAACTGAGCGATGTCCTTCATTTTCCCAAAATGGGCGAACGTGCTGCCGCTAAAGTTAGCGGTGGGTGCCGTCCTGGTCGCGAACGCCGCCGGTGCGGGCGTCTGGTATTACCTGACGCCGAAGTACACCCGCGTCGGCTACACCCCCAAGCAGCCGGTGGCTTTCTCGCACGCCATCCATGCCGACCAGCTCGGCATCGACTGCCGCTACTGCCATTCGGCGGTGGAGAAGTCCTGGTTCTCGAACATTCCGGCGTCGAGCACCTGCATGAACTGCCACAGCCTGGTGCTGAAGGATGATCCGAAGTTGGCGCTGGTGCGTGACAGCTTCCAGACCGGCAAGCCCATTCCCTGGGTGCAGGTCCACAAGGTTCCCGATTACGTCTATTTCAACCACTCCGTGCATGTGAACCGCGGCATCAGCTGCGTCCACTGCCACGGCCAGATCAACCACATGGACGAAGTGCAGCACGCGAAGCCGCTGTCCATGGGCTTCTGCCTCGATTGCCATCGCGCCCCCGAGGAGAAGATCCGGCCGGTGGAACGCGTCACCCAGCTCGACTGGAATGGCCCGGTCAATGGAAAGCAACTTGTGCATGATTGGAACGTGAAGCCTGGCCAGAGCTGCTCCACCTGCCACCGATGAAGACGATTCCCCCTGTTTGCCCCGAGCCGGTGACCGGCCCGAAGTACTGGCGTTCGCTGGATCAGCTCGCGGAGCGGCCTGAATTCCGCCAATGGCTGGATCGCGAGTTTCCCTCCGGCGCGAGCATCGCCCCCGAGGGTGAGACGCGTCGCGACTGGATGAAGCTCATGTCCGCCAGCTTCCTGCTGGCTGGCCTGGGTGGTGTGGCCGCTGGTTGCCGTCGCCCTGAGGAGGTCCTGACTCCGTTCGCCAAGCAGCCCGAGAACTACGTTCACGGCGGCTGGCAATACTTCGCGACGTCGATGCCGAGTCGCGGCACTGCGGTGCCCCTGGCGGTCAAGTCGTCCGACGGGCGGCCCATCAAGCTTGAGCCGAACGACCTTCATCCGGATTCCGCCGGCACGGACGCGCTGGTGCAGGCCTCGCTGCTCAATCTGTACGATCCGGATCGCGCCCACCGTCACACCCAGTCGGGCAACGACGTGAAAGTGGAGAAGGTTCGCGACGCGCTCGCGGATCTGGGCAAGAAATTTGCCGCGAACGGCGGCGAAGGCCTGCAAATTCTGGCGGAACGCAGCAGTTCCCCCACCCGCGCCCGCCTCCAAGCGAAACTGACCGAGAAGTTTCCCCGCGCCCGCTGGACCACCTACGAGCCGGTGGATTTCGATGTTCAGCGCAATGCCGCCTCGGTGGCGTTTGGCGCCGACCTGCGTCCGTATTACAAACTCGCCGGAGCCCGTCGCATCCTGAGCCTGGATGCCGATCTGTTCGGCACCGAGCAGGACGCCCACCGCCACATGCGCGGATACGCCCGCGGCCGCAAGGCAGGCGACTCGATGAACCGGCTGTATGTGGTGGAATCGATGTTCACCCTCACTGGCGGCCAGGCGGATCACCGCCTTCGCGTGAAACCATCGGACGTGATCAAGGTCGCGGCGCAAATCGCCTCGTTCCTTATTCCCGGCGGTGAGCTCGGAGATGCCCTCAAGAAACTTTCCGTCGGTTCCCCGGCTTCGGCCAAGTGGGCTCAGGAGTGCGCCAAGGACCTCGCCGCCGCCCAGGGCGACGCCGTGGTTGTGGCCGGTTACGCCCAGCCCGCCGCAGTGCACCTTATCGCGCTGGCCTTGAACCAGGCGATCGGCGCCATCGGCAAGACCGTCCTGCTCCATCAAGCCGGACAGCCCGCCGACTCCGGTTCGCTCGCCAGCCTGGCTGAAGCGCTGAACGGCGGGTCGGTGGACACGCTGGTCATCCTCGGTGGCAATCCCGTTTACAATGCGCCGTCTTCGTTGAAATTCGCCGACGGGGCGAAGAAGGCGAAGAACGTCATCCGCCTCGGGTACTACGAAGACGAGACGGCGTCGGTGGCCACCTGGCACCTCGCGGCCGCCCACTATCTCGAATCCTGGGGCGATGCCCGCAGCAGCGACGGCACGGTCGTCCCGGTTCAGCCGCTCATCGAACCGTTGTTCGGCGGTCTGACGGAACTCGAAGTCCTGGCCCGCCTGCTCGGCGAAGCCAAGCCGGCCGCTTACGATCTCGTTCGTGAAACGTTTAAGGGTCTCGCCAGCGATGCCGATTCCGCCTGGAAGAAATTCCTGCACGACGGCTTCCTCGCTGACAGCGCGTCGCGTCCTGCGGGTGCGCAGCTGGATGCTTCTGCCGTGACGGCTGCGTTGGGCACCGTGCCCGTCGCCGCTGCCGGCTATCAGGTCATCCTGTACCGCGACGCCAAGGTGGACGATGGCCGTTACACCAACAACGGCTGGCTCCAGGAGCTGCCCGATCCCATCACCAAGCTCGTCTGGGAAAATGCCGTCATTGTCTCGCCGGCCACCGGCAAGAAGCTCGGCGTGACCGAGAACGGAAAGGGCAAGCAGGAGAAGGACGGTCGCTACAACACCGACGACAGCGCCTACGCTCACGACGGCCAATTCAAGAACCACCGCGTCCGCATCACCGTCAACGGCGTGACCGTGGAAGGTCCGGTCTGGATCCAGCCCGGTTTCGCGGACGACACCGTTGCCATCGCCCTGGGTTACGGCCGTACAAAGGTCGGTCGTGTCGGTGCGGGTAGCGGATTCAACGCTTACGCCCTTTACGCCAATGCCGGCGGACACATCGTCACGGG
>JANXMD010000043.1 GCA_025354845.1 Verrucomicrobiota bacterium
CTGCAGCAACGGATACTTGGGGCCGCGATACAACAATCCCGCAGCAACGGCTCCGCCTTGCTCCCGGCCATATTCCACCAGCGGAGGCAGCAGATCCGGGCCTTCCGGGCCAGCGAGCGGCCGTGGTCCGGTAAGCGTCCCTTCCAAAATCGGATACCCGTAGTTGCCCCCCTTCACCACCCGGTTCACTTCCTCGCGGGTGTGGTCGCCGGTGTCGTTGCAGTACAGCGCACCCGTCAGCGGATCGAAGCCAAACCTCCAGGGGTTTCGCATGCCGACGGCATAGAACTCGGTTCGAACCGACCAGGGATCCAGCAGCTCGTCACGAAAGGTGACGGCACCGACCCAGGGATTATCCTTGGGGACCCGGTAGGTGCCGGAGGTTACCGCGGGATGCGGATTCGGGGCGGGATTTCCCGGACGTTGATCGACATCAAGGCGCAGAATGCCCGAGAAAAAGTTGAGATCGATGCGTTGACCGTTTTCGAATTCGTCGTATTGGCCGCCCTCGTCGCCAAGCGACACGTACAGGTAACCGTCCGGACCAAAATGAAGGTCGCCCGCGTTGTGATCGGGATGCCGATCCGGTTGATGGATCATCACCACTTCGCTGTTCCGGATCGCCTGGGGATCCATCACCGCCCCAGGAATGCGCACCGATGCAGGAGCCGTGAATCGACTCAGGCGATCGAAACGGTTGGTCTGCTCGAACAAAACCGTCGCCGTCATGTAGGTGACGAAGAGCACTCCATTCTTGCGAAACTGCGGATGGAACGCCAATCCATGCAACCCGCCCTCACTCTCCTCGTGCACCCGATCCGAGAGATCTAGAAAGAGCCTGGCCACCGGCGCATCCAGCGGGCCGATCTCGTAGATCCGTCCGTCGTGCTGGCCCACCAGAATTCGATTGGTCTCTCCCGGTGGGACGACCGCAAAGACGGGCCGCTGCAACGAAATTCCCGGGAAGGCCTCGACGAAATGGTAGTTCCAGATGCGCGAATCCGGCGACAGATGGATCGGAGACAAGGGTGGGCGAACCGCAATGCCGCCTAGCACCAAAAACGTTGCGATCCATCCGCAAGCACAGACGGCAATGACTCGGCGGCTCCCCGCAGCCCAGTGCGCACGCGTCTCCCGGAGGCATGAAAAGAATTCGGAACGACGTGTCACAACGTTTTTGCGAGACGCGCAATAAGTGGGCCGGTTTCAAGATTCGTGTATTTCCTGAAGATTCTTCGACCTCCTCACAACACGCTGGGCAACAACACCAAACATTGGGGATTAGTCCCCATTTTCTCCGTTTGTCATTTTCATGGACGCTCCCGAGGTCCGGGTGTTTTCTCGGACAATTCAGTAGCGAAAACCCTGACAACCGGTGCGAATGGATGCTCCAAAACTCTCTGAGGAATTCGACCGAGCGCTGGCGACCTGCCCGCTCTTGGACGTCCAGAGTCGTCTGATCGGATCACGACTGTCCGCCCGCGGTGTTCACGATCTTCTCCTCGAGCCGGCGCTCCATGCGGAGCTTTGTGCTGGGTCCCCGGATCCGTTTCGAGGCGAGGCGTCTCAAATCTCCGATGACCCGGACGCGGTTGTCTCCCGGTTGATCCCGCAGCTTTCCAGCATCCGAAACACCGTCGCGGCTTGGGGACTTCGCATCCTGCTCCGCGAGCTCTACGGCTGGCACGAACCTCTGACCTCCGCGAGTTGGCGGCGGCTCGACGCACTTATCGGTGAGCGGAACACCGATCCGGATTGGCCCACCGAAGTTCTGCGGCGAGCTGGTATCCAGAGATCCTGCACCGATCGGGCCGGACGCGGCCTTGGCACTGCCGACAGGTCGCTCCAATACTCGCTGGAATGGGGTTCGTTCTTCCGGGTGCGGGCCAACGAACACGACACCGCACTGTACGAGCTCGAGCGGACTTGGGGCCGCACGCCTGAACTTCCTGCGGTGGATTCGCCAGGCTTGCGCCCACCAACCTACAAGGTCCTTCGCTCCGTAAACGACGTCCACGAAGCGGTCGATCACTACGTTCGGAATCTCCCGATGGTCGAAATCATCGCCGTGACACTGCGATTTGGCCGCTGCCTGCCGACGCAACTTCCCACGGCGTCGGAATTCGCCTCGGCGTTGGAACGGAGAGTCAATGCCAGCGCCGTGGAATCGGGGA
>JANXMD010000061.1 GCA_025354845.1 Verrucomicrobiota bacterium
CACCGAGAATGCCGTGAGGACTCAGGTTTGGACGGCCGTCACCGTCTATCTGCTGGTCGCTCTCGTTCGAAAAGAACTCAAAACCACGATCAGCCTCCACGCCATGCTCCAGATTTTCAGTCTCACTCTCTTCGAGAAAACCCCCTTGTTATCGGCCATTTCCAAGGATTTCGCTTCCGCAGGCGACTCCAATGTCAACAATGAGCCCTGTTTACCGGGTTTCTAAACCGGACAGTACTGAGATTAAGATTACGATTAAGATTACGATTAAGAATAAGAATAAGATAAGAGGAAGGAGACACGGATGAAGGGATTGTGGTTCATCGGGTGGGCATTGGGGTGTGCTTCGCTGCTTGGCCAGGCGATGGGAGCTTCAGAGCGACCGAACATCCTGCTGATCGTGGCGGATGATCTCGGATTCTCCGACTTGAAGTGCTACGGCGGCGAGGTGGAGACGCCGAATTTGGATGGTCTGGCAGCCACGGGCCTCCGCTTCACCCAGTTTTACAACACGGCCCGTTGCTGGCCCTCGCGGGCGGCCATTCTGACCGGTTATTATGCTCAGCAGGTGCGTCGCGACACCGTACCTGGACTCCCCAGTGGCACTTCGGGAAAGCGTCCGGAATGGGCTCCCTTGCTCCCTGCGATACTTCGCCCACTGGGGTATCGCTCGTACCACTCGGGCAAGTGGCACCTCGATGGGAAGCCGTTGCAAAACGGCTTCGACCATTCGTACAGCCTCAACGATCACGACCGCTACTTCGCACCCCAGTTGCACACTCGCGATGATGTCCCATTGCCGCCCATCAAGCCGGGACAGGATTACTACGCCACCACAGCCATTGCGTCGCACGCCATCGAATGCCTGAAGGAACACGCCGAGAAGCATGCTGCGGAACCCTTCTTCGAATTCCTGGCCTTCACTGCGCCCCACTTTCCGGTGCAGGCACCTGCCGCCGACGTGGCGCGGTATCGTAACCGTTATCTCGGAGGCTGGGATGCCCTGCGACAGGAACGTTGGACGCGGATGCAAGCGCAAGGGATAGGCGGTTCGGTGCTTTCACCCGTGGAGCGCGAAGTGGGGCCGCCCTACGCGTTTCCCGAGGCCATCGCGCAGCTTGGGCCCAATGAGCTCAACCGGCCCCTGCCCTGGGCGGATTTGAACGACGCTCAACGACGGTTCCAGGCTGACAAGATGGCGGTGCATGCAGCGATGGTGGATCTCATGGATCGTGAGATCGGCCGCGTGCTGGAGCAGATCCGGGTCATGGGCGCAGAACAGAACACAATCGTGCTCTTCCTCTCCGACAACGGTGCCAGCGCGGAAATGATGGTGCGCGGGGATGGACACGATCGGGACGCCGAATGCGGCACGGGGGCGACCTTTTTGAGCATTGGTCCGGGTTGGTCCACGCTCGCGAACACGCCGTTCCGACGACACAAGACCTGGGTGCATGAAGGCGGCATTTCGACGCCGTTGATTGTTTTCTGGCCCCGGGGAATTCCTGCACGTGGCGAGCTGCGGCATGCGGCGGGTCACGTGGTGGATCTCGTCCCCACCCTGCTGGAACTAGCCGGTGGCACGCGGCCCCCAAGCGGGTCGGGCGAGACGTCTCCGGCATCGCCGGGACTCAGCCTGCGTCCGTTGTTCACCCAGGATCTGGCGACTCTCCACCCGCAGTTGTGGTGGCAGCACGAGGGCAATCGGGCGATTCGGGTGGGACCGTGGAAGCTGGTGGCGGCGGGGGATGGAAGCCCGTGGGAGTTGTACGACCTGAGCTCCGACCGTTCGGAAACCCGCAATCTAGCCAAAGGCATGCCCGAGCGGGTGACGGCGCTGGCGGCGCTTTGGCATCAGCAGGAGGCCGAGAACCTGCGGGCCGCCCATCTTGATCAGCCGCCACCGTTCGCGCGATGGCAGCACTCCGGCTCCGTCGTGCTCAATACCGCCGCCGATGGCGCCTTCATGCCGGCGTCCGATGGGGTGGAAAACTTCCCGGTGTTGCTGCGACTCCATCGGGATTTCTTCGATTTTTCCCAAGCCAGGGAGCATGGCGAGGATCTGCGCCTCGCGACGGTGGCCGGCAACCCTCTGGCGTTTGAAATCGAATCCTGGAATCGCGCGGAAGGCGCGGCGGCGGTATGGGTGAAGGTGCCCTGGATCCGTGGCAATGAGCGTCAGATGCTGAGCGTGTATTGGGGCCATTCCACCGCCACCAATGTGTCCTCGGGTCCGGCGGTGTTCAACGCGTCGAACGGCTATCTCGGCGTCTGGCATTTGAATCGGGCAGGTGAGGATGCCGTGGGCGCCATCCCGTTGCGTGACCAGGGAACTGCGGCCACGGAGGGAGTGATCGGCGGCGGACGGCGGTTCGCAGGCGAGGTTGGACTCGACGCCGGTAAGGCACTGGCAGGACTTCCCAACGGATCGGCGCCGCACAGCACGGAGCTGTGGTTCCGTTCCCGCAAGCCCAACACCACATTGATGGGCTGGGGCAACGAACACGCCCAGGGAAAGGTGGTGTTGCAGTTCCGAAGTCCGCCGCACGTGAACATCGACGCCTATTTCTCCGACGCCAATCTTCGAAGCGGGTCGGGCCTGACTCCCGGCGAGTGGACCCACGTGGTGCACTCCTACGAGCCCGGTGGGGCGCGGCTGTTCCTCAACGGAGAGGAATCCGCCGCACCGTCCGGGCGGTCGCGCCCGCTGTCGATGCAGAGTCCGGCCCGCCTGTGGCTCGGAGGCTGGCAGGATCGCTATGATTTCGTCGGCGATCTCGACGAAGTGCGACTTTCCAGCGCCGCACGCTCCCCTGCTTGGGTTCATTTGGAATACGAGAATCAGAAGCCGCATTCGACGCTGGTCGGCCCGCTGGTGCAGCCGGGTGATGCCTTCTCCATCAGCCCGAACCCGGTGACGCTGAACGAAGGCGAGGAAACCACCTTCACGCTCAAGGCGGGCGGGGCCGAGAAGATTCAGTGGATCCTGAATCAGGGCGCCTCGGGGGAGATCGTCGCCACCGATCGATTCCAGTTCCGCTTCAAGGCGCCACGCGTTTCGGCGAACTGCGGATTCACCCTGCGGGTCCGCGCAACCTTTCCCCACGGGACGCGGGATCTGACGGTTCCGATCGCGGTGACCAAAACGTTTCCGGATCCGGACATTCAGCTCGAGGCCCCGGCGCGGTGGGATGGCAGAACGCCGATCACGATCCGCCCGCGAATCCGCAATCAGGCGGAGCTGGTTCGGCGCGGAGTGAACGACATCCGTTGGACCTGGACTCTCGACGGCCCGGCAGTGATTCGCGGGACCAACACCACACCGCTGACACTGATGCGAGCGCAGGGCGGCGGCACCCTTCGCATCACGGCTCGTGCAGACAACGGCGGTCATCCTGTGGAGGCCAGCGCCAGCGTGGAAATTCGCGAACCGGCCAACGACCCGTGGGTCGCCCCCAGCGAATCGGAGTCTCAAGCCCCGGAAGACAACCAGTTCTTCGCCCGGGATCGAAAGGGAACCGGCATGCTGGTTTATCAAGGCGTGCTCACCAACGGCGCCGACTCGGTGCGACTCCAGGTGTACGCCGAGAACCAGCTGATCCGATCGGAGCGGATTCGCGTGGCGAAGGACGGGCGCTATCGCATCACCACGGCCCTCGAGCCTGGCCTGATTCACTACCACTCCGAATTGTGGGGGCGCAAACAGGGACAGGAGTTCCCACTCGCCTCGGCCACCAACCTGATCTGCGGCGATGCGTACCTCCTCCAGGGACAATCCAATGCCGTGGCCACCGACTGGGGTGAGGGCGCGTTTGATGGCAGCAGCGACTGGATTCGGACCTTTGGTTCCATGTCGGGGACGCTGGAGCCCGGGGTCCGCTGGGGAAATGCGGTCCGTCGCGGCAAGGACTCCGAGGCCTTTCAAATCGGCTATTGGGGCATGGATCTGGCCAAGAGGTTGATTGGGGCGCATCGCATTCCGATCTGCGTTCTCAACGGCGCGGTGGGCGGCACGCGCATTGATCAGCACCAGCGCAATCCGGCGGATCCCGTCGATCCGTCGACGATCTACGGGCGCCTGCTCTGGCGCGTGCGCGAGGCGCATCTGACCCACGGCATCCGCGCCGTGCTCTGGCATCAGGGTGAAAACGACCAGGGAGCCGATGGGCCGACCGGCGGCTACGGATGGGAAACCTATCGCCAGTATTTCATCGATTTGGCGGCAGCGTGGAAGCAGGACTTCCCGAACCTGGAGCACTACTACGTGTTTCAAATCTGGCCGAAGTCTTGCGCCATGGGCATCGACGGATCGGACAACCGGCTCCGTGAAGTTCAACGCACCCTGCCCCGCTTCTTTTCAAAGCTCACCGTGATGTCGACACTCGGCATCGAGCCGCCCGGGGGCTGTCACTATCCGGCGGCGGGTTACGCCGAAATCGCACGTCTGGTCGGACGGCTGGTGGATCAGGATCTGTACGGGGTCCGGATTGAAGCGGCGGTTACCGCACCCGACTTGGTCCGCGTCACCTTGCAAGGTGAGCAGCGCGACGAACTTCGTCTCGATTTCACCCAACCGGTGGTGTGGGACAATCGAATGGCCGACCAATTCCATCTCGACGCCCCGGGTGAAACGGTTCTTTCCGGAGTCGGCAATGGTTCCACTGTGATCCTCAAGCTCTCCCGACCCACCCGTTCCAAGACCCTCAGCTATGTGGACGGTCAGTCGTGGTCGCAGTCGAACCTGCTGCGCGGAGAGAACGGAATCGCCGCATTGAGTTTCTGCGAGGTGCCGATCCTACCGGCAACGATACCGCGCTGAAATCAACGCGTTTCGGACACCAACAGGCCGGCACGATGCCGGCGTTCCGTGGAGGGGAGCTCAGTCCAAGGTCGAGGAAATGCAGATCTTTGCGCCTTTGCGTCTTCGTTGTTTTCCTCCTGCTTTCCTGGGTTCCAAATTTAATCCATCTTGCCGGCAGGATGCCGACGCTCCGGACCGTCTGAAGCCGCGACTCCAAACGGCGTTTCCCGCCCCAGGTGTCCCGTCTGGAAATCCGTTTCCTCTGCATGGGAGTTGCAGCGGTCTTGCCCATGGAGTGCGGTGGGAAGCGGAGCGCCACACCGCTCTCGATACCGCAACCAGGAGAACCGCCCCGAAATACCCACTTTCAATCTCCTCAACCCGTCGGCGAACCCACCGACGGTTTTCTCTCGGTACCGGACCCACAGCGGTTTCGACGCTGTGCGTTGCCACCGCACAATTTCGATGTTCGGGCCGGAACGGATTGCCGGGCTCGACAGGCTCCGGAGTTTCAAGGAATCGTCTTGTCATTCGCCCACGGCACTTCATGGAGACGACTCTTCGCCCATCCCGCATTTTTCGCTGCTTCGTGGCGGTGGCAGGAATGGCATCTCTTGCGCCCGTAACCCTGGCGGATGCGCCGCCACCGTCGCCCGCTCGCGAGCTGTTTAGCGACCAAC
>JANXMD010000079.1 GCA_025354845.1 Verrucomicrobiota bacterium
AACCGGGTCTGACCGAGTTGGCAGGGGTCGGCTTCGGCTTCCGCCCCGTAACACAGAAGCCGCTGGCACCCGACCCGGAGCGGCCGATTTTGAATCTACCGTCGCCGTCCACGATGTGGGGTAGGAGTGTCATCGGGCCCCTGCAATTCAGCTATCCAAGTCTGTGGAATTGGCTTCGCGCCTACCGATCCCGCCTAGAGAACAAGATCCTCGGAATACCGTTGCCCGCTGGAGCGACGATTTCGATGGCTGGCGCCGTTCATTACTATGCGGCGTTCGGACGGTTGGATCCCACACTGGCCTTCACGACTTTCTATGCACCCGGACTGGATGGCGATTTGATCCAACTTCGCGCTACATCCGGAACCGATGGAGTCGCAACTGTCAATGTCCAGGGGTTCCAAGATTTGATGTTTCGCGCTGCCTCCGGAACCAATGGAGTCGCGACCGGATCCCGCACGGTCCGAAAGACGCTCAAGGAACTTCTCGACATTAACGGCTACACCCTCGTGGAGTTGAGGCCCAATGTGATCAAAGTCTTCCCGACTAAATTGGCAGCCAAATACGGCCCTGAGGTGATCGATGAGAAAAAGTATCCGTACTGATGTCGCCTCCTCAAAGCTTCGACGTCGTTGCGGCCGATGGGTGCTGTGGCTGGGTCTTGGTTTGGTCGCCGCCGGAGTGTGGCGTGTCGCAATCCCTCGCGAAGAGCCACCGATCCGTGGCGTTGATTTTTCTCCACCGCCTCCACGTCTGGAAGCTTGGAACGGCGGTGCAAGCTATAATGGGAATCGCTTTTATCGTGATCGCCTCACTGTCGCGGCTGCCGTCCAAGAATACTCGGAACTGACCCACTATGCTGTCGCGAACCGGGGTTATATCTGGTTCAACGAACTGGACGTGACTCTCCATGGCCTACTCACGCGGTTTCGTCTCCGCCGCGGTGTAGAGCGTCTATCCCGACTCGAACTTCC
This sequence comes from Verrucomicrobiota bacterium, assembly GCA_025354845.1. Taxonomy (GTDB): domain Bacteria; phylum Verrucomicrobiota; class Verrucomicrobiia; order Limisphaerales; family UBA9464; genus CAIVQB01. The sequence continues at coordinate 975 of JANXMD010000079.1, forward strand.
GGAGGGCTACGTGGAGTTTTCAAAGGGGGAATCCGCGTTGACTCCATCGCTCGAGGCCAAGCCATTTGCTGCAGGACTTTCCCTTTCTCCGCCCGTGGCGGGGATGTCGATCGCGACCATGATTCGGGCCGGCGGATCAGGCGGAGTCACTCAGATTTTTGAGCCTCCTCCTGGATTCGTTTCCACCTCGCCGACTGAGCGCATTCTGCAGCTTTGGGCGGCGCTACGGAATCGGGGTGTGGAGTTGAAATCCGTTGAACCGGGGCACCGATTAAAGGTGGTGTGGCACCGCCGGCTCAAGGAAGCGACTGCGGCAGGGAAGTCGTCGCCGTAACGCAAAGACTCGGCCGGCGCTCGGAGAAGGTGGACCGACTTGCAGCGATGCCGCATCCTGCCGCCCTCTCCCCATGCGTACTGCCTCTTTTCATCAGGTATTTGGATGTAGCGTGGCGTTGCTCGTTGGATGTCTCGTCCCGCGCTGCGCTGCGCTGGCGGCCGACGGGCCCCGGGATCCGGCGGCGGAGCGCGCCACGTTTCGCTTCGCGGATCCCGAGCTCACCATCGAGTGCGTCGCGTCCGAGCCGCAGGTGTTCAGCCCGGTGGCCATGGCCTGGGATGAACGGGGCCGCCTGTTTGTCGCCGAGATGCGCGACTATCCGGAATCGTCCACCGGCGGCTCGATTCGGATGCTCGAAGATCGCGACGGGGATGGTCGCTACGAGACGGCCACGGTGTTTGCCGACGGCCTTCCGTTTCCCAATTCGGTGCTGCCTTGGAACGGAGGATTGCTGGTCACGGCGGCGCCGGATCTGTGGTTCTTGCGCGACGCCGACGGCGATGGTGTGGCCGAGGAGCGGCGCGTGGTATTTCGGGGTTTCGGGAAGGGAAACCAGCAACTGCGCGCCAATGGTCTATTCTGGGGTTTGGATGGTTGGGTGTACGGCGGCAACGGCCGCAGCGATGGTGAAATCCAATCGACGCTTCCCGGTGCGCCACTGCCCCAGTCACTGCGGGGTCGGGACTTTCGGTTTCGACCCGACACGGGCGCTATTGAGACGCTCGCCGGGCGGTGCCAGTTCGGGAACACACGCGATGATTGGGGCAACCGCTTTCTTTCCTGGAATACGATTCCCATCCGTCACGAGGTCATTCCCGATGCCTATCTGACCCGGACTCCGCTGGTGGCGCGTCTGGCGGTGGACCCGCTGGCGGATCTCCTGCCGCCGGGAGATCGCGGGGAGGTTTTCCCAATCACGCCGCCGCCGCTGGTGTTCAACAACGAATCGGTGAATCACTTCAATGCCCTCGCCGGTCTTTCGATCTTCCGCGGCAACGCACTGGGCGAGGCGTATCGGGGGAATGCATTCGTCGGGGAAAGCCTCCGCAATTTGGTACACCGAAGGGTGCTAGTCCCCGACGGGCCCACCTTTCAAGCGGTACGGCCCGAATCGGGGAAGGAATTCCTGGCGAGTGAGGATCCCTGGTTCCATCCGGTTCACTTCGCAGCTGGGCCGGACGGGGCGCTATACATCGCCGATTTCTACCGACGATTCGTGGAGCACCCGGCCTGGGTGGCGCGGGACACGCGAAGCCGGGTTCGGTGGGAGGAAGGAGATCAACACGGTCGAATTTGGCGCGTGCGTCGTCGTGACGGGGCTCGACCTAGTGTTTCCACTCCGCTTTCCCGGAGTGCGTCGGTATCGACGCTGATTGCCGCCCTCGATACCGACAACGGATGGCGTCGCGATACCGCGCACCGGCTCTTGGTGGAACGGCACGATCCCGAAAGCATCGTGATTCTGGAAAAGATGGCCCCGCGGCTCCGCCGTCCGGAGGCGCGTGTGGCCGCACTGGGGGCTTGGGCGGCCCAGGCTGGAAACAATCCCCGCTGGCTGATGGCGCGGTTGACCGATCCCGAGGCCCACGTGCGCGGTCACGCTGCGCGGGTCGCCGGCACTCAACTCGCGCTGATCTCCGCGGGCGACCAGTCGCGCGAACCTTGGCTCCCACTCGTACAGGAACTGTTTTCCCGAGGGAGAACCGGGGAATCGAATCCGGCCGTACTGCTCCAGATTGCCCTGACGGTGGGCTTTCTGGACGATACCGAAGGGCGGGAAACCACGCTTCGACAGGTCGCCGAACGGTCCACCAATCGCTGGATCCGTCTCGCCGCCGCAAGTGGATCGCAGGCGCCGCACGCGGCCGATTGGGTGCGTCCGGCCCCCAGTCGCTTGGTGCGTCTCCCAGCACCGCCGGCATCCGTGGATGCCGCGTCACGTGCCGCCATTGTGGAATCGTTCCGGGCCGCGCTCTCGCTGGTTGGAGATCCGCGTCGCGGTGCGACCCACGTGGCCGCGCGGTGCCTCGGGTGTCACTACCTTCAGGGGCGCGGTCAACGCGTGGGACCCGACTTGGCAGGCGCGACCAGTCGTTCCTCCGAAACGCTTCTTACCGATATTCTGGATCCCAGTCGTCAGGTAGCCCCGGACTATTCCACCTACGAAGTGACGCCGAGCTCGGGTGAGCCGCTCGTCGCCCTGATCTCCAGTGAGACCGCCACCCGCGTAACCCTCAGGGCAGCTGGGGCACAAGATACCTCGTTCGCTCGATCGGAGATTCGCGAGATTCGAGCCACCGGACGTTCCTTGATGCCCGATGGGTTGGAACAAGGGCTCACGGCTCAGGACCTAGCAGATCTCATGGCCTTTCTGCACGCGCCGGACGGGAATCTTCTACCAGAATAGGAATCCGATAACGATAACGCGACTTTTCTCTGCTGAATCGTTGAAACAGCCAAACTCGGTAGCAGTGAGTGCGAGTTCATTGGGAGGACGGTGAGGTGCGCCGCGGTGGCGAGTTGAGGGATACTGAGTGGCGATGTGTCGAAGGGGGACGGTTTTGTGCTCCGTCGGTTCCCTTGCCATTTCGCCACAATCTGAAGCACAACCGTCACCCAAAGTTTGACAAAGCTCCCCGAATTGGGGTTGTCTGCTTCTGTTTCCTCGATTCCTGAACGGCCTCTGGCCCACCTCCTGTCTAGGGAATTCGTGCGTGTGCATGGAATTCCGAGTGGGTTTTTCGTCGTCCGGGCGCTGG
>JANXMD010000151.1 GCA_025354845.1 Verrucomicrobiota bacterium
CACCGGGAGAACCAGTTTGTAGCCCACGCCGTGAACGGTCTGGAGGTGAACCGGCCGGTCCGGATCGGGTTCAACCTTGCCGCGCAGGGTGGCCATGTGGGTGTCGACGGTGCGCGTGGTTGGAAAGGCATTCACGCCCCACACCACGTCGAGGAAGCGCTCCCTGGTGACCGGCTCGCCGGGCGTCTCGGCCAAGAGGCGCAGCATGGCGAATTCCTTTGGTGTCAGATGCACCGTCGCGCTTTGCGAGGTGGCTTCCTGTCGGACGAAGTCTACCACCACGCGCCCGAGGGTCAGCTTCAGCGTAGTCGTCGATCCACTGCGTTGGAAGCGGCGCAGCAGGGCTCGGACGCGGGCCAGGAGTTCTTCGGTGCTGAAGGGTTTGACGAGGTAATCGTCCGCTCCGGCGTCGAGGCCGCGCACGCGATCTTGGATGCCACCTTTCGCCGTGAGCATGAGAATCGGCACCGCACGACCCAGCCGCCGCAACTCCGCCGCCAGGGCAAATCCATCGAGCCGGGGCATCATCACATCGAGCAGGATCAAGTCCGGCTGCTGTTCGAGCGTCCGCTTGAGCCCCACCTCGCCGTTCTCCGCGGTCATCACGCGGAAGCCGGCGGACGTCAAGGCATCCGCCAATGCGGTGCGCATCGGCAGCTCGTCCTCAATAATCAAAACGCGAGACATGCAGATTCTATCGAAGAGGAGGACACGGATTGCACGGATGGGCACGGATTGGGAGAGGAGAAAGGCATGAAAGCATTGTCTTTTAGGTCCGTGAAAATCCGTGAAATCCGTGTCTCAAGATTCCGTCCGCTCGACCGGCAAACTGAGGATGAAGGTGGCACCCTTTCCGGGGTCGCTCTCGACGCGGATGGTGCCGCCGTGCGCGGTGGCGATTTCGCGGACCAGGGTGAGTCCGAGTCCTACCCCCTGCGTTTCGCGACGCAATTCCGATCCGCGGCGGAAGAAGCGTTCGAAGATGCGCTCGTGATCCGCCGTGGGAATGCCGGGACCCAGATCCTGCACCCGGATGGTGACCGATCCGGATACCGGTGGATGCAGCGTGACGGTCACCGAAGTGCCGGCGGGCGAGTGTTTGATCGCGTTGTCGATGAGGTTGGTGAGGGCCTGCTGGAGCGCGGCGGCATCGGCGACGAGTTCCACCGGAGTGACCTCCGGATCTGGCCCTTGATAGTCGAGAGACACGCCGCGATCGGCGGCCAAGAGTTGGAGTTGTCGGGAGGTGTCGCGGACCAATCGGGTGAGGTCGATGGGGGCGAACTCGTAGCGATTGCGGCCGGCGTCCACGCGGGCGAGGCCGAGCACGTTTTCCACTAGCGTCCCGAGTCTGCGGGTTTCCTGAACGATGAAGCGGGCGTATTCCCGGCGCTTGGGTTCCTCGTCTACGCGGCCGTCGGCGAGTCCTTCGGCAAGGAGGCGCAAGCTGGCCAGCGGGGCTCGCAGTTCGTGCGACACGGCGGAGACGAAGTTGGATTTCTGTTCGTTGATTGCGAGTTGCCGCGAGAATGCCCGATGCGTCTGCCATGCCCCGAAACCTGCAACGGCCGCAGTCAGCGCAATCATGCCGCCGAACCAGAGCTGCTGCCGACGCTGCGCGGCGAAGAGAGCGGCGCGGTCGGTGAGATGAAGTCGTACAGTGAAGGGCGGAAACGGATTCCCGGATGAGTCCGGGTGTAAGGCCGAGCTAGTGCCAATCGAATCCAGATCCCACGGCAATCGATCTTCCGATTGGGCAAGAACGGGTGCGGGATCCGAGGAAGAAATAAGCAATGGGTGAAACGGCAGGTCAACTCGGGTGCCGGGAAAATCGAGTGAGAGCTTGGTTCCCGCCGGAAGCCGAGTGGAATTGGACAAGATGCTTTGAAGTGCCGAGGCGCTGAGTTCCGCAACGATCGTCTTCGGAATAAAGAAAGCCTTGATCGAGGGCTGGTCCTCCGTATGCCCAGAATTCTTGGTGCGGATGCGGACCTGACGAGTTCCGTCCCCGAGGGAAACCCACCATTCGGTTCCCAAGCCCTGGATCCACAGCTCCTGCGCGGTGTCGGTTCGGATTTGGATTCGGGTGGCGAGAATGCCCGCGAGGGTCCGGAGACGCTCCTGCGCTTCCCAACGTTGACGCAGTTCGGTCACTGCCTGGATTCGATCGGATTGTCCTGAACGACGGGCTAGGTTCGGAAGTTGGTCTAGAATCCACGGTGTGAGCAGCGACGGCTGATCCAGCGTGAGGGCGCGTGCGAGTCTGAAGGCGGGGAAGGTCAGGTCCAAATCAGGGTGGCGGCCCAGCAGCTCAGCCAGAATGATCCCCCCCAATGGCAGGCCGGTTTCGGACAGAGTCTGAGCATTTACGGAGTAGTGCCCCTGTGTCGTGAATCGATCGACTTCGTCTGGGGTGCCGACCGGCTGGGTTCGTTCGAACATCCATTCGGCTTGCAGTCGGGTGGACGGGGACGGTGCCAGGGCCTTGAAGTGCTTGAGGGCCTCGCTGGCCTGTGCCGAAGGTCGGCCGGGTTGCATCGCGTCAACGAATGTCGCCCATTCCTCGCGCAGCGGTGGCGTGGAATTGGAAGTCCAATGCTCGGCGGCGATGGGGGCTGCCGGATACGGCGTGGGCTCGATCAAACGGCCGTCGAGATCGAAGTC
>JANXMD010000172.1 GCA_025354845.1 Verrucomicrobiota bacterium
TGGGGCGTCGACCCCGCGTCATTCCCCAGCGCCATCACACCCCCTATTACTCAGCATTCCCACACATCCCAACTCAAACTCAGCCCAAAATAGCCGCCAGCTGCGGAACTTGGGCTAACTCTTCGAGGTCGCGGCCAATTCCGCCCGCAGGCGCTTCTTGTCGAATTTGCCAACGCTGGTTCTTGCGATGATGGGGACGATTCGGATCGTCGTCAGGATCGCACGCTTGTGTACGGTTCCGTCCTCGACGAATCGGTGGAGAAACTTCGACAAAGTCTTGGGAGTGACCTGTCCCTCGAATCCTTGACGCAGCACCACGTCGGCGTGGGGATGTTCGTCCCACTTCGGATCGGGAACACCCACCACCACCGCTTCCTTCACCGCCTCGTGTTGGCTGAGGACGTTCTCGAGTTCGAGCGACGAGATCCATTCGCCGCCGATCTTGATGACGTCCTTGAGTCGATCGGTGATGCGGATGTAGCCGTCGCTATCGAGATAGGCGATGTCGCCTGTGTGGAGCCATCCTCCGCGCCACAGCGCCTCGCTGGCGGCAGGTTCATTGTGATAGCCGGCGGTCAGCCACGGCGCACGGAGGACGAGTTCTCCGACCTGGTCTCGTCCCGGCGGCAGAAGCGCGCCGTTGGAATCCATGATGCCGGCGCTGACCAGCGGCATGGGGAATCCCGTACGGGTTACGACATCCAGCGCGTCGACCGGCGTCGTTCCGGCAGGCAGCGGATGCTCGGGCTTCACGTGGGCGACGGCAACCAACGGACCCGTTTCCGACATGCCATAGCCACCAACGATTTGAATCCCCCGGCCACGCGCGAGCTGCGCCAGGCCCAAGGGAAGCGGTGCACCGCCAATCACCACCTTCAACCGGGACCACTCCACCGACGTGGCGCCCGGGTGGTGCAGCAACATCTGCAACAGAGTCGGAACACAGTGTGAAATGGTCACCCGGTGCGTCTCGAGCAATCCGAGAATGGTCGACGGTTCAAAGCGACCGGGATAAACCTGCTTCAGTCCCAGCGCCACGGCCATGTAGGGGAAGCCCCAGGCCTGGACATGGAACATCGGCGTCAACGGCAGGTAGATGTCGTGGTCGTTGAGCGTCAGCGGTTGACTGTAGGCGGCGAAGGTCAGGGCGCCGGTCAGGGCGTGCAGGACGATCTGCCGGTGGGTGAAGTAGACTCCCTTCGGCTCACCGGTCGTGCCGGTGGTATAGAAGAGAGTCGCCACCGTGTTCTCATCCAAGTCAGGAAACGCGAATCCGGGTCGCGCCGCCGCGAGAAGGGCTTCGTAGTCGCCGAGGAACGGCAGCGGACTGGAAGGGCAGAGGCCCTCGTCGGAGAGCGAGATCCAGGTGCCGATTCCAGGAGTCTGGGGCGCCATTTCTTCAGCCACCTTCAGGAAGTCGGGATGGACCATGAGCACGGAATCCCCTGCGTGCCGGATGGTGTACGCCATCTGATCAGGGGTCAGCCGAACGTTCACCGTGTGCAGCACGGCGCCGATCATTGGGATGGCGAAGAACAGCTCCAGGTACCGGTGGCTGTCCCAGTCCATCACGCCAACCCGCATCCCCGGTCCGATTCCGGCTTCAGTCAGTACGCGAGCCGCACGCTCAACCCGGGCCATCCATTCGGTGTACGTCAGGGTCCGAATATCGCGATACGTGATGGTCCGGTCCGGCGCCCACGAGCGGGTGCGGGTGAAAAGATCGCGGATCAACAGCGGTTGCGGTGCCGGCGCAATCCAGGCGGACGAAGTCGGTGCAGAATCCATTCGGAACGGGGTTGGGCTCCAACCCTATGGGCTCGGTAGGTCTGAACCAAGAGTGGAGTCGCGGGCAGTCGCCACCGAAGGCGGTTGCCGTGGCGACGACGGATTGGGGCGTCGTTCGTTCAGCCGGGTCAGCAAATCCGGCAGCGCCTCGCGCACCGGAGATCCTGCCAAATACGCCTCCGCATGCCCCTTCTTCCCGCGCGCCCGCAACGTGACGTAGACGTGGAGCTCGAAATGGAGTCGCAATTGAGTCTCGATATCGGAAAGTCCGAGTTCCCCCAGGAGACCGAGCAAGGCCTCGACCGTGGAATGACGGCCCTCTCCCTGTTGTTCGCGAAGTGCGTAGCGACTCGGGCCGGAAAGCGGGAGGTGAACGGTCCGTCCCCACCGCTCCACGTGGCGGAGCATGTCTCCCGATTCGCGCCAACTTCCATCCAGCAACAGCACCTGGATTCCCGAAGGATTTGGGGTTGGGGTTGCCGCCATCAGTGCGGCGACCGGCTCGCCGCGCGGATGGAGGATCCAGAGCTCCCGACCTGGTGCGGCGATGGTTGCCTGGTCCGGGGGAACGCCCCGCGTGTAGGGATGGATTCGCGACCCGGGCACGACGCGTTCGATGAGTTTGCCCGTGCTGGTGGGTCGCCACAGCTCGCGCGGGTGCATGAGCAAATCCACCTGCAGCGGACAAGCCACGGGCGCGATCGCGTCGCAGATGCACCAGCGCGGCGGCAGCCGGCACCGGTCGCATCGCTCGCTGCCTGCCAGGACCACGCTGCGCGCCATAAGGCCCGCAGCATCGCGGATCCGGCTCCCCCGGTGTCAATGCCGCGAACCAGCTTTTGGTTGAGCCCCGTCCTCAATGCAATACAGGTTTCCGAAGGTGCGAATAAACAACTTCCGTCCCGATAGGGCGGGCGTGGCCATGCAGAGTTCGCCCAAGGAATTGACCCGCTCGACACGATAGGTGTCGCCGGCCGGAATCACGTAGGTGTCGCCGTCTTCGCTCAGGCAGAACACGCGATCGCGATACGCCCACGGCGATGCAGTGAATCCCGCGGTGCCCTCGGTCCGCAACCGCTGCTTGGGATAGAGTTCGTCACCGGTGGCGGCATTCCGGCAGTTGAAGAAGCCGAAGTCCCACAACACGTAGAACCGATCGCGATAGATCAAAGGCGAAGGATTGTAGGAAGAAGCATTGGGCTGCATCCAGACGATGGACGCGCTCCGGGTCTCGCCCTCCGCAAGCGTGAGATCCCCGGCGGCGCCGGGTCGCACCGCATACACCGGCTTGTTGGGCTTTAGAGTGTCTCCAACGTAGCCGGCCGCCAGATAGAGCAGTCCACCGGACTCAAAGGGAGTGGGAATGGCGATGGTGGACATACCGCGTAGGGTCCACAGCTCATGACCGTCCAGATCGTAGCTTCGGACCTTGTTGCGGCCCGAAATGACCAACTCGGTGCGAACCGCGTTCCTCCACACGAACGGGGTGGCGAAATTGGTGGGTTCATCGCGATCCACACGCCAGAGTTCGCGGCCGGTATTCTTATCGTAGGCTGCGAGCGAGGAGTGTTCCTGGTTGTCCGACACCACGTAAAGCCGGTCCCCGTGCAATACCGGAGACGCGGCTGTGCCCCAGCCGTACACGGTCTTGCGGGCCGGCAACGGCTGGCTCCAAATGACTTTCCCGTGGAAATCGAGGCAGTACACGCCGACTGACCCGAACAGGGCGTACAGGTGTTTTCCGTCGGTCACGGGCGTCTCCGAGGCATGGGTATTCTTAACGTGAATGGAGCTGCTTGGAACCGCGGCGGCGAGCTCGCTGGTCCAGCGGATCGCTCCGGTCGTTCGATCCAGATCCAGCACCAGCCAACGATGTCGATGTGCTGAGGCAGGTCGTTCGCCTCCGAAATAGAGTCCTTTCCTTGGCGTCTCCTCCTCGCCATCGCTCACCGCGGTAGTGACGAACACGTGGTTCCCCCAGACGATCGGCGAAGCCCAACCGCGCCCCGGAATCGGAGTCTTCCAGGCGACGTTGGTCTCCGCGCTCCAAACAAGCGGGAGTTGGTCTGAAGCGCCAATCCCGCGTGACTCGGCTCCCCGGAACTGCGGCCAGCTGTCCTGAGCCAAAACCAGCGTGCTGCCGAAGACGAGCCAACCGGTGACGGGGCTAAAAACACGAAGAAAAAATGAACCCACAGGGAGTTCATACCGCGACTGCAGTCTGGGAGCAATCCGGGGAACCTCCGAAGTTCGGCCGGAGAGGGAATCCCGCGGTTGGTAGTCGAATCGTCCTTCGGCACAACGAGTTCGGGAGGAATCGCCACTTCCACCAGAGGGAGACCGCAGAGTCGGCGCATTCGCGTCCGCGAATCCCGTCGAGAAAAAATCACCCCGTCCCCAATCGGTATAACTGTTTGATGCCATGTTCCTTTGCTGTTCGGAACCGTCTAAAAGACAACTATAAGAGCAAGGAATGAAGAGATTCTCATTGCCTGCTAAATGACGATTTTGTTACACAGAAAGCGTTCCACTCTCAATGAGCCCACCAAGGGCTTCGCTCTCTGAGCGCCTCCGTCCTCTGATGGTGAGTGCTTTTGGCATAAATGCCTTAAAAGTAAGAGGTTAGATCGGCGGAGATCGTTCCCAATCAACACGCTCCAACCATGAGAAAAAATCCACTATGGGCCATCTTCTTGATGGCGGTGACGGCAACCATGTTCACCAGTCAGGTTCGCGCGGGTGCGCCACCAAACCCGCTTGGGTTCATGAATTTCTATACCTTCAAAGGGGACCAGCGAGCGGGGATCCAGGCGGGGACCGCCACGCCGGATGGGTCCTATTATCCGAAGCGTGCCGAGGGGCCCTACATCGGATTCCCGGGTGCGGATCTCGGTGATGATGACACGACGGCCCCCGGAGATACGCGCGATAACTACAACATGGTTCTCAAGGGTTATTTCTACCCCCCAAAGACCGGCAAGTTGCAACTGGCCATTGCAACCGATGATGCGGGTCAGTTTTACGCGAGCACGGATGATAGTCCGGCCAACAAGAAGGCTCTGGCGAGTGAATCGCAATGGAATGGTCAGCGCTCATTCGGGGG
>JANXMD010000184.1 GCA_025354845.1 Verrucomicrobiota bacterium
GCCATGCCCGACACCGGTCGCGTGGTCTCAGGAAAACCGCCGAAGCTCGGTGAAGACGACGCCTGCACGCAGGAATACCTCAAGGACATCGTACCCTACCTCGACGGCCACTATCGCACGCGCACCGCGCGCGAGAGTCGCGCCGTCGCCGGGCTTTCGATGGGAGGATTCGTCACCCTCAACACCGGCCTCACGCATCTCGAAACCTTCGGCGAGCTCTACGTCTTCAGCTCCGGCTACTGGCCGGACCAGCTCCCCGTGTTTGTGGAAAACTTCAAGCCGCTGCTCAGCCAGACAAACATCAACGACCGTTTCCGTATGCCGATCTACTTCGGCGTGGGCGAGACCGACATCGCCTATCTCAACAGCATGCGGACCATGGCCGTCTTCAACGACCACGGCATCCGCTCTTTTTCGGTCCTGAGCTCCCATGGCCACGAATGGCTGAACTGGCGCCGCTACCTCTGGCAAACCGCGCAAATCATGTTCCCCGAGGACCGCTGAAAGATTCCCTTATTTCCACCCCCATGAACACCCATTCGCTCCGTCTCGCTGTGCTGCTTGCCCGCCTCGCGTTGCTTCTGTCGTTCGCGACAGCGGCCGCCCACGCCGCAGACAAGGAAACCTTTGTGCTGGTCCACGGCGCCACGGCCGGCGGCTGGGAATGGAAACGAACCGGCAAGTTTCTGTCCGACGACGGTCATACGGTTTACCGCGCGACACTCACCGGGCTAGGCGAGCGCATGCACCTCAACAGCACCAATGTGGATCTCCAAACGCACGTCAGCGACGTGGTGAACCTCATCCTGTTCGAGGATCTGCACGATGTCGTGCTCACCGGCCACAGCTACGGCGGCATGGTGATCACTGGCGTCATGGACCGTGTACCCGATCGCATCAAGCATGTCGTCTTCCTCGATGCCGCGGTGCCCGACGATGGCATGTCGCTTTGGGATCACTTTGGAAGCAAAGGCCCGGCAGATCCGACGCGCTTCGGGGATGGCTTCATGCAAGTGCCCTGGGTCAAGGCAGACGCCAAGCCGCCATACAGCGTCAAACATTCCATCCAGTGCTTTAATCAGCCTGTCTCCTACAAGAACCCGGCGGCGAAATCGCTGGAAGTCACCTACGTCGCGTTTGTGCCGAAGGACAAGTCGGCCGAGGATCGCGCCAAAACCGACAAGAGCTGGCAACGCGCCGTGGCCCGTGGCTGGACCATCCGCACCTTCACCGGTGGCCACGTGGCCCAGCAGGAGGATCCCCGCGGGGTCGCCACGCTGATCGAGGAGTCGATCCATGACCGCAACAAGCCGGCTTCGACGAAGTGATTCCATGGATTCCTTCCTGCTTAGAATCGCGGTCTCCCTGTTTGGCACCGCCATCATCGCGGTCGCCCAGGGGAGCCGCCCCGCACCACTCGCCTCGCCGGTCGTCCATGCAGATCGGACCGTCACCTTCAGCGTCCGCGCACCCAACGCGAGGAAGGTCGAACTGAGCGGCCAGTTCCTCAAGGCGAACCAGCCGCTCACCATGGATACCAACGGCGTGTGGAGCGCCACCCTGGGGCCGGTGGAGCCCAACTTGTATCCGTACAACTTCGTCATCGACGGAATCGGAGTGGCGGACTCCGCCAACCAGGACTTGTTTCCAAACGAGCGCTTCAAGCAAAGCCTCGTGGACATTCCTGGAGAGGCGCCATCCCTGCACTCGGCTCAGGACGTGCCGCACGGGCAGGTGACCTACGCCTTTTACCACTCCAAGACACTGGGTCGTACGCGTCCCCTCGTCGTTTACACACCACCGGGGTACCAGGCGAGCCGGGAAAGCTACCCGGTGTTGTACCTCGTCAGCGGCACGACCGACACCGAGGAAACGTGGTTCAAGGTCGGACGCGTCAACTTCATACTCGACAACCTGATCGCGCAGAAGAAGGCGGTGCCGATGATCATTGTGATGCCCTACGGCAACATGATGATGGGCACGCCCCCGCCGACGTCGCTTCAGGCCGCGGAGATGTACAAGGTCTTCACAGACGAACTGACCCGCAGCATCTTGCCGTACGTTGAGGCAGGTTACCGGGTCAGCCGAGACCGCGGAAAACGCGCCATCGCCGGCTTCTCGCGCGGTGGAGGACAATCACTCTTCGCCGGATTCAGCAACCTCGACCGGTTTGCCTGGATCGGCTCCTACAGTGCCTATCTGACTCCGGAGGTGTTCGACAAATACTTCGGCCGCGTCGCGGCCGATCCGAAGGCGACAAATCGGCAACTTAAACTGCTTTGGCTTGGCGTGGGCAAGGACGACTTTCTCTACAAGCAGGCAGTTGAGTTCGACGAATACCTGAAAGGAAAGAACATCGCCCATCAGTCCCTGGTGACGGAGGGGGGTCACACTTGGATGAATGCCCGGCGTTACCTCGCCGAGACCCTCCAGCTTTATTTCAAGCAGTGAGCCGAACCGATGTCCACTCTCGGAACCACCCCTATGTTTCGCTTCGCTTCCATCCTCTTCGCGGGTTTGCTGCTTGTTGCGGCGAAGTCGTCCGCCGCGGATACAAACTTTTGGATCTTCCTCTGCTTGGGGCAGTCAAACATGGAGGGATTCCCTGGAATCGAGGCTGTGGACAAGGAAGCCATCAATCCCCGCTTTCAGGTGCTCGCGGCCGTGGACTTTCCCAAGTTGGAACGTCGGAAGGGTGGCTGGTATCCCGCCGTTCCTCCGCTGTGCCGTCCCTCTTCCGGCCTGTCGCCGGCTGACTACTTTGGTCGCACCCTGGTCTCGAATCTGCCATCGACCATTCGGATCGGCGTGGTCAACGTCTCCGTCGCCGGCTGCAAGATCGAGTTGTTTGAGTCCGCCAGTCATGAGGCCTACGCCACCAATGCGGCACCCTGGATGAAGAACATCATCAAGGGCTATGGCGGCGATCCCTATCAGTATCTCGTCGACACGGCGCGCCTGGCCCAGAAGGACGGCGTAATCAAGGGCATCCTGCTGCACCAAGGCGAATCCAACTCCAACGACAGGGAGTGGCCCGGCAAAGTGAAGGGCATTTACGACGGCCTGCTCCACGACTTGAACCTCAGGGCCGCCGAGGTTCCGTTCCTGGCTGGCGGCCTGGTGCCCGCGGATCAGAAAGGTGCGTGCGCCGGCATGAACACTATCATCGCTGAACTGCCCCGGACCATTCCCACAGCGCATTTCATCGCCTCGGATGGCTGCGAGGGCAGGCAGGATCACCTGCATTTCACGCCCGCCGGGTACCGGGAGTTGGGACGGCGCTACGGATTGAAAATGCTGGCACTGCTCGCCCCCGATCACGCGCCTCGAACCCAGCCCTGAACGAACATGTCGAACCCCTCCGTTGAAGAGCTTCCCGCCGGCGACGAGCGCCTGCGGTCAACGGAGTATTTTGGCTACGCCCTCGGTGATACCGCGTCGAACTTCTTCTTCCAATCGTTCAACATCTTCCTGACCTACTACTACGTGGATGTCTGGGGCATCCCGGCGACAGTGCTGCTTTGGTTGATCCCTCTGGTGCGTGCCTTCGGCGCGTTCGACGACATCATCATGGGACTCATCGCCGACCGCACAAACACGCGGTGGGGGAAGTTTCGGCCCTATCTCCTCTTCGGCGCCGTGCCCTACGGTCTCTGCGGCTACCTGATGTTCCTCGGACCGAACTTCGGCCCCACCGGCAAGATCTTCTACGCAGCGGTGACCTATGGTCTGATGATGGTGGCCTACACGGTGATCAACGTCCCGTACTCGGCCATGCTCGGGGTCATCAGTCCTTCGCCGCGAACCCGGACCGTCGCCTCCACGTGTCGATTCGTGGGTGCGTTCGGCGCCGCCTTCCTGATCTCCCTGTTCGTCCGACCGTTGGTCGAATACCTCGGCGCGGGCAACGAGGCTCGAGGCTTCCAGTTGACCATGGCGATCTTCGCGGTGGTCTCGGTGGTTCTGATCCTGATCACCTTCCTCACAACGAAGGAGCGCGTGACGCCTCCACCCCAGCAGAAGTCGGATGTCCGCGGGGAACTGGGCGAACTCTTCAGGAACTGGCCGTGGGTGGTGCTGCTGCTGACGTCGATCTTTTCCAATGCCTTTTCCGCACTTCGCTCGGGCAGCACGATCTTCTATTTCAAATACGTCCAGGGCTTCGATTCCACCCCGATGATCTGGAGGCTGGACCATACGACCGTCTTCCTGAGCAGCGGTGCGCTTGGCTTGGTGCTGGGCACGATCTGCCTCGGCCCGTTCGCCCGCAAGGTGGACAAGAAGTGCTACGCGGCGGCCCTCAGCCTCGTCACCAGCGTCTGCTTCCTCTCGTTCTTTTTTGTGCCGAAGGGCCACTTCTGGATTCTCGTGGCCGCCAACCTGATCGCGCAATTCTGCGCAGGCCCAACCTCCGCGCTGACCTGGGCCCTCTACGGCGACGTGGCCGACTACGGCGAGGTCAAGTACGGCCGCCGCTCCACCGGGCTCATCTACTCCGCCTCCCTTTTTTCCATCAAGTCCGGCATCCTGATCGGTGGCTTTCTCGTGCCCCTGTTTCTCGCGAAATTCGGCTACGCGAAGGGCGCGGAAACCCAGACGGCCAGAGCCGTGCTTGGAATTACCCTGGCGTTCTCGGTGGGGCCGGCACTCTTCGCCATGCTCAAGGCCGTAGCGCTCATGATCTATCCCCTCGATCAGCGGCGCGTGGACGGAATTGAGCGTGAACTCGTTGCTCGCCGGGTTGCCGCTGCGGCGATTCCCTCCGCATGACCATTCGAAATCCCATCCTCACCGGTTTCAATCCCGACCCCTCCATCGTGCGTGTCGGCGATGACTTTTTCATCGCCACCTCCACGTTCGAATGGTTCCCCGGAGTTCAAATCCATCATTCACGGGATCTGTCAAACTGGCGTTTGCTAACCCGACCGCTTCGACGCGCCAGTCAGTTAGACATGCTTGGCGCTCCGGACTCCTGCGGCGTCTGGGCCCCGTGCCTCAGTCATTCCGACGGACTATTCTGGCTGATTTATACCGATGTGAAGCGCTTCGGCCGGGCGAGCGTGGCGGGCGCGAGCGGATCCTCGATGCGCGACTTTCACAACTACCTGGTGACCAGTCCGACGATGGATGGCGAGTGGTCCGACCCGGTTTATCTGAACAGCAGCGGCTTTGATCCATCGCTCTTTCATGACGAGGATGGTCGGAAGTATTTGCTGAACATGCTCTGGGACCACCGGCCGGGGTACAATCGATTCGCCGGAATTGTCCTGCAGGAATACTCCGTGTCGGAACGGCGACTCGTCGGTGAGCGCGTGAACATTTTCAAAGGCACCCCGCTCGGCTTCACCGAGGCACCCCATCTGTACAAGCGCGAAGGCTGGTACTACCTGCTCACCGCCGAGGGTGGAACCAACTGGAATCACGCGGTCACCATGGCCCGCTCGCGACAGCTGACCGGTCCGTACGAGCTTCATCCCGACACCTACATTCTGAGCGCTCGGCAGCGTCCCGACTGTGACCTTCAGCGGGCCGGGCATGGCAGTCTGGTTGAGACCCGGAACGGAGAACCCTATCTGGCGTATCTCGTCGGTCGCCCGCTGCGAAACCGCGGCCGTTGCACGCTTGGTCGCGAAACGGCGATTCAAAGAATGGTCTGGGGCGAGGATGGCTGGCTGCGGACCCTGGACGGCCACGCATTGCCCGCGGTTGAAACGCCCGGACCGTCGCTCCCGCCCCACGCATTTCCACCTGTTCCCCCCCGCGTGGAGTTTGATTCTCCGGAACTTTCCATCGACTTCCAATGGCTGCGGACGCCGTTTCCCGACACGATTTTCAGCCTCACCGAACGTCCGGGATGCCTGCGCCTCTTCGGGCGGGAAACGCTGGGCAGCCTGTACCGGCAGTCCCTTGTTGCGCGCCGCCAGCAGGCGCATTGCTTCAGCGCCTCAACCGTCATCGAATTCGAGCCGGACCACTTC
>JANXMD010000226.1 GCA_025354845.1 Verrucomicrobiota bacterium
TGTCGATCTGGGGACAGAACAGATTGAACACCGCAACCACGTCCACCATTTCGGACATGATCTTCACCTGGTTCGGATTCCGGGGAATGCCGTCCAGAAGCAGCGTGTCGGCCTCTGGGTTGAACCGGCCGGTGACCTTCATGGCCGAGATCTACGTGGTCCAGAGTTCGATGGTGGGCTCGTCGGGGACCAGCTGGCCCTTGGAGGCGAATTCCACGAACACCCGCCCGAGCTTGGAGTCGACGCGAAGATTGCGAAACGCGTCCCCGCAGGAGAAGTGAACGAAGTTAGGGATTTGCCCCAGGATTTTTCCCTGGGTGCCTTTGCCGGCACCCGGGGCACCGAATAGGAGAATGGCGCGATATTTCATCAGCAGCGGGGGCAAGACTGCGGCGCTTGAAGCGGGAAATCCAGGAGATGCCGGTCAGGCAGCATCCTTGTGGCGGAGCTTCACTTCGGATATTTCCGCGAAGGGCACGCCCACCTCCTGGAGGGTGGCGGTCTTGAAGTTAATATCGGTCGCCGAAATGCGGCTGATGCGCGTGGCGACGACGCTCTTCTTGCCGGCGGACACGTCGATCACCAGATCCTTGTCCGCCTCGGTGGCTACCATGCGGAAGAAATTCTGGAACTGGGTCTCGAAGAAGCGGCGATTGAAGGTGGTCTCGCCGCGCTTGAAGACGCGGGGCAGGCCTTCTTGTGCGGCGGCGTGGCCGCCTCCCTTGGACAGGCCGAGTGCCGCGGCAGCTCCGCCCGCGGGCGCGCTCCCGGCAGGGGCTTGGGAACCCACGGCGAGGTGCGTCTGCTGCACCGCAACTTCGGTCGCGTTTTCGAGTTCCACCGGCACGTTGCGCGGTAGCACCAGGAAGATGCAGGGACCAAAGACCGGGAAAACGGCGGAGAGGCCGCACACCAGCGCGGGGGGACGCCACTTGAAGCGGGCCACCTCATATCCGGCGTAAAGGTTGGCGACGAACAGCAATGCCAGCAGGATCAGGCCGTTCGGCGTCGTGAGGGCAGGAATCAGACCCTTCTTGGTCTCAGGACGCTCGAGACGGGCGGGCTGATGTACCTTGAGCTCCTTCGCCTGCTGGATGGCAACCGTCTCGGCGGGGGGTTCGATGAACGGTTCGACGAAGCGCTTGGCCTTCGGATTGTCGGCCAGGTCGCGGAGCGTCTCGTCGGACAGTTTTGCCCAGTCGATTCGAGGGGAGTAGTCGCCGCTATCGAGGCGAACCACGAGCCCATCCTTGTCGGCGGCGGAAAGCTCGCCCTTATACACGTCCCCCGTCACCAACCGGAACTCGGCGGCAAGGGCCGCTCCGGCCAGGCAGGTGACGATCGCAAACGCAAGAGCACAACGGAACCAACGCATGATGGGTTCACAATGGCAAACGATCCCCGGGGGCGAAACCAAAAACTTCCGGTCGAATCCAGAGTGTCGGACGAATCCCCGGTGACCTGGGTCGGTGCCGCGGTGTTCTTGACCCTCCGGACAGGGGCCGCCAGCCTGCCGTCAGCCATGACGCCGAAAACTCCCGCCGCCAAGGCCCGGGCCGCCCAGCGCGCGCGCGCCGGGGTGCTGGCGGCCTGGCGGGGGCCCCAGCTGGCTTCGGCGGAGATGGCGGCCCGACGCGCCAGTCGGACCGTCGGGGACATCCTGCCACAGGTGCTTTCCACCATGCGGTTGGATCAGAAGCTGGCGGAGTCGCAGATCCAGGCCGTCTGGGCGCGGGTGATCGACCCGACCGTCGCCGCTCATGCACGCCCGGTTGGATTGGCTCGGGGCACTCTGTTCGTCACCGTGGATAGCAACACCTGGCTTTCGGAAATCGTCCGCTACCGGCGTCACGAAATCCTGGAGCGGCTTCAGTTGGCCGCAGGCAAGGCGACCGTGGAGCGGATTAGCTTCCGGGTGGGTTGAGTCGAAACGGGACGGGCCACCAGGCCGTTGTAACCCGGGCGCCCTTGGGTCAGTCTCATTCCCCGTTCCCAGCACGCACAACCGAAGCTCTCCGTTCCCATCCCCAAATCCCATGAAACGAATCCTCACTGCCACCGTGATTGCCTCGCTGGCCTGGACCGCCGTCCTCGCTGATGCGAAGGACGACGTGAAGGCTGCCGCCAAAACTCTTTCTGACGCAGCAAATTACACCTGGGTTGCCACCACTGAAATCGAAGGTGCCCAGTTCACGCCACCCACCATCACGGGCAAGGCGGAGAAGGGCGGATTCGCCGTGGTGGAATCCGAGCGGGATGGCACCACCACCACCGCCGTCCTCAAAGGGGACAAGGGAGTGCTAAAGACGGACACCGGCTGGCAGACCGCCGAAGAAGTTCGCGCCGCCGCGCAGAATGCCGGCGGGGGTGGCGGTGGCGGGGCTCGTGGCGGCCGCGGCGGCATGCTCCTCCGCACCAAGCTGCCAGCGGACGACCTGGCGAAGCTCGCCGACAAGACCAAGGAGTTGAAGGAGGCGAATGGTGTCATCGCCGGCGATCTCACGGACGACGGCGCCAAAGAAGTTGCCGCCCGCGGCGGTCGCGGTGGCCAGGCCCCCGAGCCCAAGAACGCCAAGGGATCCCTCAAGGTCTGGCTCAAGGAAGGCAAGCTTGCCAAGGTTCAAGTGAAGGTGTCTGCGACCGTCTCCATGCAGGGTGAGGATCGCGACGTCACCCGCACCACCACCTACGAGTTCAAGAACGTCGGATCGACCACTGTGACCGTCTCCGACGACGCCAAGAAGAAGCTTGGCACCTGAGGGGTTCGAAGTGCCTGGCGCACTGTCGTCCACGTCCATTTAAAACGCAAAACGGCGGACCACCCGGTCCGCCGTTTTGTTGTCCCGACCGCGGGTCGGTGCGCAGCGGATTACCAGGCGCGCTCGATGGATCGGCGCTGCCAGAGAAACTCGAACATGTTGCCCTCGTGCGGTTGGTCCCAGGAGATCTTCATCGTGCTCACCGGACCAATGTTCAGTCGTTCGATGTGTGCGTAGGACTCCAACTGTTCGATGAAAGCTTGGTCGCGGGTGATGGCCGTGCAGGCGAGGGTGTAGCCGATCTTCGTCAACACCTCCGACTGCGGGCAGGTGACCACGCTGGCGTACGGGCAGAGGAATTCGCGATTCGCCAGCGGATGCGCGAAGGAATCGCACAGCACGATGGAAGGCCGCATGTAGGTTCCGCCGTCGAGGACCGACTGGCGAGGGCCATTGCGGTACTTGGCGGTCACGTCGACGGCGCCCGGGGTCTTCAGCCCTTCTTCGATTTGCCCTTCGATAAAGTCGGCCATCTTCGGATTGGCGAAACCGGAAAGGCGCGCGTTTTCGTCTTCGGGCGACGTGGGAAGAATGGGGCCGAGCTTTTGCGCGAGCGCGTCGGCGATTTCGGCCGCGTGACGCGGGACGACAACGGCTGAGGCGTTGATGCACGAGCGGCCGCCGTTATCGCTGATGGCGCCGGCCATGACGTCGATGTAGTCGCGCCACTGGTCCACGCAATCCTCGCCGAGTACGAACTTGCTCCAACCGGGGCCGTGGATCTGGATGGCTGGATTGTGCGCGTACTGCTGGGTGGTGGATTTGTCGCCGAAAATCAGCGCGCGTCCGCAGGAATTCAAGATGGTCGCGGCCCCATCGTGATCCGTGGCGTAGAACCCGAAGGCCTCGGCCGGAACGCCCGCGGTGATGAAGGCCTGGATCAGTCGGAACGGCGTCCAAGGTTCCTCCTTGCCCGGCTTGATCACCACCGGCGTCATGAGCGCGATGGCGGGAATCCATAGCGAATTCACCGCCGGAGAGTTGCTCGGCATCACCAGGCCGAGCGCCGAAGCGGTCGGGTAGAAGCTCAGCTTGGTGCCGAACTGCTCGCCAAATCCGCGGTCGAGGATCGACAGATCCAAACCGCGTGAGAGTCCGTTCAGCACTTCACCGAGATGGGTCATGGCATAGTGCAGCTTGGCCATGTTGCGGCGGACCATCACGTGCGGTAGTCCCGAGGTGCGGCTCAAGGTGGCCACATACTCGTCGGGGGACTGCGTGTGCCCGCGGTCTCCGAGCGGAAGGGTGCCTTGGAGGAACAGATCACCCGCCTTCGCGGACAGGGCGATCAGTTCTGCCACTGTAAACCGCTTCAACGCCGCCCGCGCCGTGCCGATCTTGGCCAGATCGCGCTTCACGATGCCGCCGTTTACCGTCGAGACCACCGCCTTTAGCTCGCCGGTTCGGTGATCGCGAACCTCAATTTTCTCCAGGGATTCATAGCTGCGGCCCATTCGAAGAGCCGGCAGATGCGGAACAGTGGCGGAGTCGGACATAAAATCAGGAATTGGACGCCCGCGAACCAGTCTCCGTCCGCGGAAAGTTTCGGAAAGTGATACGTCTGCGTAGAATTGGCAAACGGGGATTGCGGGGTTTTTCGGGGGGGCCGGGGTCCAATTTCCCTAAATCCGGCAGTTGAAGAAGAGGGCAACCACAATTCACACGGATAGACACAGATCCGATTTGCTCTGAAGCCGAGTCGTGATCGGCACCGAGTGGTGAGCGTTTTCAACCGGAATCCATCGACGCATCCCTCTCAGCATCTGCGTTCATCCGCGTCGATCAGCGGTTTGATCTGCCGTTTCCCGGATTATCGAAAGAAGATCAGCCAGACCACGACCAGCATGGGAACCATGATGGGAAGGGTGTAGCGGAAGACGTAGCCGAGGAACGACGGGGTGTGAGCGCCCTGGTGATCAGCGATGGCCTTGACCATGAAATTGGGTCCGTTGCCGATGTAGGTGTTGGCTCCAAAGAACACGGCGCCCGCCGAGATGGCGACGATGAAGCTATTGAACGAACTGTTTCCGAGCAGGAAGGCCATTTCGATTTCGTCCACCCCGACGCGGTGTCCCGCGACGGCCGTGGCGTGGTACTTCTGAAGGGCTGCGAAGGTCTGACGGATCTGATCCGCGTGAGCCCCGTGGACAAAGGTCGCCGCATCGGCACCGCCGGTCTGGATCAGGTGCTGCACCTGCTGGACGATGTCGGCATCCACATAGGCGCCGAAGATGGCGCTCAAGAAACCAAGGTAGGTGGGCGCGTTGTCGAGGACGCTGCTCAGCAGGCCGCTGCCCCAGTAAAAAAATGCCGGCGAGGGCGTTCCCAGCGCACTCGCCCGGAGCGATAGCCAGTCGAGCGCCGGCATCATGGTGGCGAAGATGCCCACGAACAGAATTGCGACTTCCTTCACCGGGTGGAAGTTGAAGTGATTGGACTCATGGATGTGCCGGCGCGTGGTGAAGTAGGAACCCGCGGCGGCGGCGAGCAGGATGCCCTCGCGGAGGAACAGAGGGCGTTCGGCGAGCAGGATGGCGCCCAGGATGATGGCGAGGAACGCCACGTTTCCGAGGCCGTCGATTCGGAACCAGTCCGGCTGATCCACATGCACGGCCCGTACAGCGCGGGGCGCCTTCCGGAAATTGAGGGAATCCACCACGAAGAACATCGCTAGGAGCATCCCAACCCCGGTGGCCCAAATCGGCCAGCAGTGCTCGGCCACCCACCAGAACGGCACTCCCTTCAGATAGCCGAGGAACAAGGGTGGATCGCCGATCGGCGTCAGACAGCCGCCGACGTTCGAGACGATAAAGATGAAAAATACGATGTGATGCCCGGTGAGCCGGTACTTGTTCATGCGGATCCAGGGCCGGATCAGAAGCATCGAGGCCCCCGTGGTGCCGAGCAGGTTGGCAAGGACCGCGCCGAGCAGCAGGAAGCCGACGTTGAAGGATGGGGTCGTTTCACCCCGGACCACGATGTGGATGCCGCCGCTGACGACGAAGAGAGACCCGATCAAACAGATGAAGCTAAGGTACTCGTGGGCCGTGTGGCCGATCTCGGCATAGGCGCCGAGTCCGAGGCAGTAGTAACCGAGGACAATGGCCCCGAGTCCGAAGGCGACTGATGGATAGTGTTTACCCCACCAGTCGGCGAAACACAGCGGAGCGAGGGCAATGGCGGCGAGAAGCGCGACAAACGGGAGAACCATCCAAGGGTTGGGCGCCTGGGTTAGGGCGAAGAACAGCATGCCGGCCGATACTGTGTCCGTGTCCTCCATTCACCGGCAAGAATTGTGTGGATGAGATTGCCTCATTCATCCTGGCGACCCGTGTAGCGGAGCGAATTCGTGGTGGATGGCGTCACCGAGGTGGACGCCGGCGCTAAGAATTGGGGTTTCCCCGCTGGTCCGTCCGTTTATTCTCCGCGCATGAAGCACTACGATCTCCTCATCAACGGCCAGTCCCTTCCCGCGGCCTCCGGGCAGACCTTTCGGACGGTGAATCCCGCGGACAGCCGCGAGATCGTCGCGGAATACGCGCAAGGCGGTGCCGCGGACGCGAAGGCCGCCGTGGATGCCGCGGCCGCCGCATTTCCCAAGTGGTCGTCCCAGACGTCGGTGGCGCGCGGCCGCGTGCTGGCAAAGGCCTCGCAATTGATCGAATCGCGCAAGGCTTCCCTGGCGGAACTGCTCACCCGCGAGGAGGGGAAAACGCTCGCGGAGGCGACCGGCGAGGTGCAGCGCGCGGCAGACATTCTGCGCTTTTATGGCGGACTCGGATTCCAGCTTGGGGGACAGACCTTTCCGCACGACCTCCCGGGCAACCTGCTCTACACCCGCCGCGAGCCTTTGGGTGTGGTGGGATTGATCACACCCTGGAATTTTCCCATCGCGATTCCCGCGTGGAAGGCGGCGCCGGCACTGGTCTGCGGCAATACCGTGGTCCTCAAGCCCGCGTCCCAAGCGCCTGCCTTGGCCATGGAGCTCGGCGCCATCCTGCTCGAAGCCGGCCTGCCGCCGGGCGTGTTTAATGTCGTGCCCGGTGACGGCCGACCCTTCGCGGCCGAGCTGGCGTCGCGTCGCGAAGTGCAGGCGGTGAGCTTTACCGGCTCCACTGCGGTGGGAAAATCCATCTACCAGAGCCTCGCTCCGCGGATGGTACGGGCGCAGATGGAAATGGGCGGCAAGAACCCCACAATCGTCCTCGCCGACGCCGATCTCGATCTCGCGGCCAGCCTGGTGGCCCGCGCGGGATTCGGCCTGACTGGACAGGCCTGCACCGCCACCAGTCGTGTGATTGTCGAACGTTCAGTGGTGGCGGCCTTCACCGAGAAGTTGGTGGCCCTGGCCAAGGGATGGAAG
>JANXMD010000523.1 GCA_025354845.1 Verrucomicrobiota bacterium
CACCACGAAACGGTCGTTCTCGTAGTATTCGCCGCCATCCTTGCGCTCAAAGCCGCCCAACGCTTTGGCGATGTCGCCGGCGACGGACGGTTTCTCTGCAATGATGAGGGACTTTCCCATGGACGAATGGGCGGACGTGTAGCGCCGCCCGTCTCCTCGGAGCAAGCGTTAGTTTTCGGACGGACCGGTGACAAGCCGGCGAAACACCCCTCTCAGGAGACCTTTTCCAGACACGCCACGAAGTGCAGCCGGCGACCAAAAACCCACGAAGCAGGCCATGGATACAGGCCAACGTCGCCCCGCTCCTCCCTGACCCTCAACCCGACACTGGCGAACAATTCGGTCCATCGGGAGGTGGTCTGATAATTGTAGGGCAGCACCACGCCATAGCGCGCGTTGCTGACCCAGTCCATGAATCGGAGCGTCCTGGCCGCACCAACCCCCTGGAGGTGGTGATCCTTCAAAAGCACCCACCGGCGACTGACCCGTGCGGCCTCGCGAAGAAGCACCAAGGGATCCTCCGTATGATGCAACACGTCCACCATCATCACGGCATCCCACGACCCGGCTTCGCAGGGAAGTTTGTAGCCATCAAACCCCGCGACCGGAATATGAGTGCCCTCCCGCACCAGCACGTCCATTCCCGAAACCGTCAGCTCCGGCCGGGCCCTGCCCACCAGCGACGCCAGCCAACCGTCGCCGCAGCCCACATCCAAAAGGCTGGTCGTGCCCGGGGGAATCATCCCGACGAGGTGATCGCACAACACGCGCACCCGACGTCGATGGACGTATCCGCCGTGCACCGCCTCAAGAATGGGATCAACCGGTGTGGACATGGCTGGGATCACTCGGGTTTCCGACCCACAAACCGCAACTTGCCCCAGGACATTGTGCACCGCTCCACCGCAAACCGGCGCCGGAGCGACTTCTGCACGACCTCGGGCTGACCCAGCCACTGTTCATAGGTGGTGCGCTCGTGCTCGATCATGGTGGCCAGCGCGTCGAGTTTGCCCGACAACGCACGCGCCGGCGGGAAAAACGCCACCTGGTGGACGACTCGAAGGAAGGGGGTAAGCCAGGGTTCCACGACCATGAATCGCCCGCCGGGGCGCAAAACCCTCGCGACTTCCGCCAGCGTGCGGTCCAGATCCGACGGCAGCTCCAGCAGATGATGCAGACCGCCCTGCACCACCAGGATGTCGCGGGAGGCATCCGGAAACGGAAGCGCCCGACAATCCGCCACCGTGCAAACCGCCGAACCAGTGTAGCGCGCCAGCAACGCCGGCGAATAATCCACGCCCTCGAGTCGGGTGAATCCCAACTGCGACAACGCATGCAATCCGTTGCCGCGTCCGCAGAAGATCTCCACCACCTGCGCGTCGCGCGACCAGACATCCGCGCCCAGTTCACGCAACCGGGCGACGAATTTCTTAATTTCTGCCTCGGGCGTCTCGAATCGCTGATACGCGGCCTCCCACGCCGACTGGACGGCATCACCGGGAGACGGGTTGGAGTTGGCAGGGTTCATCGGCGGGATAGACTCAGCATGCTCACGAAGAATCCCCCCAGAACAGTCTGGAAACCCAGGGCGAACAGGGTCACTCCCGGGATCACCAACCGCATGGTGGTGGGGTAGTCCAGTCGCCCATATCCGACCTCGTGCCAGCGGAAGACCGCGGTGCCGATCAGCACCGCCCCCATGGCCATCGCCACGCCCGCGATGACCAATCCCCGTTCGAGAGTGGCCACCTTGAAGAATCGGGCCATGCGCCTGTCCTGCGGCAGCACACCCTCGGACACGGCAAAGGTCTTGATGATCACCGCAAACATCGCGGCCTGGAACCCGCAGAGAATTGCCAGGCTCGCCACCAGCAGCGTGTGGACATCGAAGGTCGCGGGTCCGAGCCGCACGCCTGGCAACGCCAGTCCGTATCCGATTGCTCCGAGCAGCATGAGCACCAGGCCCGGCTGCAGGAACAGCCAGCGCGGACTGCACAGGAGGAAGAAGCGCAACGTACGCCAACCGTCGCGAAAGGTTTTTAGATGCGGCGCATGCGCTTTTCGACCGTCGGGATGCAACGTGATCGGCACCTCCACAATCTTCGCGCCAGTAAGACTGCCCTTGATGAGCATCTCGGTCGCGAACTCCATGCCGGTGCAGCGCTGCTCCAACTTCTGCTGCCAGTCGCGACGGAACCCGCGGAAGCCGCAGTAAATGTCGCTCACCGGCGAGTGAAACATCCACTGCGCCATCACCGTGAACATCGGGTTTCCCCACCAGCGGTGCAGGAAAGGCATCGCCCCCGGCATCACCGTTCCCCCGCCCCACGGAAGACGACATCCCTGAACCAAATCACATCCGTTGCGAAGGGCTTCGATAAACTTGGTGAGATCGGACAGGTCGTAGCTGTCATCGGCGTCCGCCATGAGGATAAAGCGCCCTCTCGCCGCTGCGATGCCCCCGATCAGCGCCGCGCCATAGCCGCGGGCCTCGACCGGCACTACTCGTGCGCCCGCGGCCACAGCAAGTTCACGCGATCCGTCGGTGCTGCCGTTGTCGGCCACCAGCACCTCGCCATCCACACCAAGCCGCTTCAGACACTCCACCGCCTTCGTCACACAGAGCGTCACCGTGTCCGCCTCATTGAGACAGGGCAACACGACCGACACCTCGCACCCGGTGGGGCTCGCGGGCGGCGTTGCGGCAACGGGATTCAGTGGACTCATGGCTGTCCTTTCGCAGAAACCGGCGGAACGCCCTTTGACGCAGTGGCACCGCGATGACGCAATTCGTAGAGCACGTGCGCCCACCAGACATCGGGCACCTGGAATGCGGGATGCACTGCGTACGGAGACGTTTGTGCGGCCCCAGTCAACGCCGGCTGCGTCACGCCTAGCACGCGGCCGATTTCAGCCGCGTATAGCCGAGCCACCGAATTGGGAGCCCCGGGCACCCACTGCCTCCGCATGCTCACGGCGAGCGGATCGATCATCACGCCGGCCAACTGAATCAAGACTCCCAGGCCAAAGGCCACTCCGAGGCCCCAGCGCCAGGCGCCAAGCGAGACCGAAAGGTAGGGCAATCCGAGCGCGGCAAACGGGATGACGAACAGCAAATAGCGCGATCCAAAACAAAGGCCACCACTCCAAAAGTAAAAGCGGCAAAGCAGCAGCGCCGAGGCCCCAAGCAGCAGCCAGGGCAGCGCAGCGCCGAGCGGATCCACCCGCCACCAACGCAGCCCCGCGGCGGAGGCCAGGGTGATGACGAACAGGTTGTAGGGCAGGAATCCATTGAAGGGATCGATGAGAATTCCGAGGAAGTTTTGCGCCAGCCCCGCGAAGTCGAGCGGCGCGCCTCCCTCGACATACGGATACACCTCGAGGAACGGATTGCCGAAACGTCCGTAGTTGTAGAGTCCCTGCATCAACGCCGCGGGAATCAACGCGAGCACCACACCCATGATGGCTTTCCGGCCCGTTGCGGTGCGCCATGCTTCCCAAGCAAACGTCGCGATAAGGACCGGCACCATCAACTGCGCCTGCTTGCGCGAGAGAAGGGCAAGTCCCAGCCAGAATCCGGAAAGACACACATGCCCGGCCCACCCTTCGCGCCAGCGCCAATGGCAGTAGCCGGCGAAGAGCCCCAACGCCATCCACAGGTCGCTGAATGGCATTTTGGAATAGGCCCAGAGCAGCGACGAAAATCCGATTCCGAGGAGCCCGAGTCGGATGCGTGCAGCGTCCACCCCGCGCCGTCGCCACTCCTGCGCCAGGTAGGCCAGGATGCCCAGGCTGGCACCGACGTTGATGAAGCTCGCGGCAAATTCCTCGAGCATCTTGAGCGGAACTCCGTGCACCACGGCAGCGACGATGCGCATCAGAATCGTGGACGGAATCCAGAGCACCGACATCAGCACGCCGTATTGCGAGTAGTGCTGTCCCCCAACACCCACGGGGGTCATGTGATCCCAGCCCATCCCAGAAATCGACAGATGCCCGGAGATCAGGCTCCGCGTCTGGTTGAACATGACCGACTGGTCCATCACCGGCAGACGGCCGGACACGGAAAGCAGGTACACTCCCGCGAGGAGTGCCAGGACCCGCCAGGGAAAACGCGAGGCCCCTGGACCTCTCGGGGCCACGGCGTCGGGGGGCGGCGTCGACATGCGTCCGGAGCGTAGGGGCATCCCGGGCAAGGAGGCGAGCGCAGAAGTCTCGCCCCATCCCGCAGGATCAAACGTTGAACTTGAACAGCAGCACGTCGCCGTCTTTCACCACGTACTCCTTGCCCTCCATGCGATACAGGCCCTTTTCACGGGCACCCGCCACCGAGCCGCACTGGACCAAGGCCTCGTAGGCGACGGTCTCGGCCTTGATGAACCCGCGCTCGAAATCGCTGTGGATCACACCCGCCGCCTTGGGGGCGGTGTCGCCGGCGTGGATCGTCCAGGCGCGAACCTCCTTTTCACCGGCCGTGAAATAGGTGCGCAAGCCGAGCAGGTGATACGTCGCGCGGATCAACCCGCCGACGCCCGATTCCTTCACGCCGAGCTCCTTCAGGAACTCCGCCGCCTCTTCAGGCGACAGATCCACCAGGTCGCTCTCAATCTGCGCCGAGATGACCACAGCCTCGCAGGCAAAATGGTTTTGCGCGTACTCACGCACCTTCACCACGTGGGGATTCGACTCCGCGGTGGCGAGGTCCGACTCCTTCACATTGCAGGCAAAAATCGTAGGTTTGTCGGTCATCAGCCAGAACAGGCGGGAGATGGCCTTGTCCTCCGGGGGCAGTTCAAGGGTGAGCGCGGGCTTACCCGAATCGAGATGCGGCTCGAGTTTCTTCAGCACGTTTTCTTCTGCGAGGGCCTGCTTGTCGCCACGCTTGGCGTCTTTGGCCACCGAGTGGAGGCGTTTCTTCACGGCCTCGAGATCCGCGAGCACCAGCTCGGTGGTGATGGTCTCGATGTCGCGGACCGGATCCACGGTGCCTGCCACGTGATGGATGTCGGCATCCTCGAAGCAGCGGACCACCTGCACGATGGCGT
>JANXMD010000296.1 GCA_025354845.1 Verrucomicrobiota bacterium
CACCCCTCGGGCGTCGTGGATTCGTAGGAACCGATTGGGGGGGGGGTCACCCCTCCGGAGATTTGGCTTTGTCGATGGGCAGCGCCCCCCGGGCTGATGGCTTTCGCCGCTTCCAGGGGCTTCTTTCCCGGCCTGCTTTCATGCTTTCCAGATTCGATCCTTTCCCAAGCCGAAGCAGCGCGGGCCGCTCGTCCCACTGCGGAGCCGCGTGAACGCGGTACTCCAAACAGGATGGCCGGATCCGGACTGGGCTGGGTTGGCGGGGGGGGACTTCCCGCCGACGGCCGGGGAGGTGGCTCCAGAGGTAGGACTCGAACCTACAACCACACGGTTAACAGCCGCGTGCTCTACCATTGAGCTACTCTGGATTCCTGTAGCGGGCGCGGACGGTAACGACCGCGTTTCCGTCGCGTCAAAGTCTTTTTCTCGGATTCTTTGTCAAACGGTTCGCAAACCGTGGGCTGGGAGTCCCCTCGAAACCACTCGTCTGCGCTGCCGACGCGTGTTTTGGGCCGCGATCCTAAGCATACACGCCACTCCAGGAAGGACCCAGCACCCACTGCCCACCCTGCCCTTCCCCTCGGAGGTGTCTGTCCCGGCACCCGCCTTTTCGCACCAAGTGCCGAGACGACCTACGTAGATACCCTCATACGAACCCTTTGTACTTTGGTGTGCGGAACCAAACCCGTCAGGCTTGGCCCATCGATAACTGGATGACTCCCTTTCCTGCCGCCCCCCGCCTCCCATGGCTCCGCCTCTCGGTGACCCTTGCGTCGTCGCTCCTTGCGGCCGCCATCACGGCACAGGCTGCGCTTCCGGCGGGACGGGACACCACCTTTCAAACCCAGCCTCTGGACGGCCTCGCCAATGCGGCGGTCGTTCTCCCTGATGGCAAGATCTTAATCGGTGGCGCCTTCACCACGGTCGGTGGGGTCGCCCGCCCGGGTCTGGCCCGGCTGAACGCCGATGGCTCGCTGGACGCCTCCTTCGCGCCGCCCATCGCGGCCACCGGTACTTTTGGTAAACCGGTGGTGACCGGATTGGTCCGGCAAGCCGACGGATCCATCCTCGTCGCGGGACAGCCGTCGTTCTTCACCACGGGCGCCGTGGTGCGCACCAACCTGATCCGATTTACGGCGGCCGGGGCCGTCGACGCGTCGTTCAACGCCAACGCAGCCAGCTTGGTTGCCGGCTTCGCAGTGCAGCCGGATGGCAAGGTGCTGTACTCCACCTTCCTCACCAGCGACGCTGCCTACGGCCCGGTACGGCTGAATGCGGACGGGTCCACGGATTCCAGCTTCCACTACACCACGGGAATTCAGAAGGGACTCCAACCGCTGCAATTCCAGGTGCAGGGAGACGGCCATATTCTCGTTCTGGAGGGCGACAACAACCCCAGCTTAGGAGGAATCCAGAATCTCGTTTGGCTCAAGGGCGATGGCTCCCTCGAAGCCACCTTCAAGTTCCCCTTCCAATTGCAGGATGAGAGCCGGTTCGCCGTGGCCGGAGACGGCAGCCTGCTGGTCGCGGGCTACACCGCACCTCCGGCGAACTTCACGCCCCAGATCCAGCGCGTGGCCGCCGACGGGACGCCGGATTCGACCTTCATCTTCCTCACCCAGCCCAACAACCAGGGCGTTCACCCAGTACCGGCGGCGTTTCAGCCGGACGGCGGGGCGGTGTTGGTCCGGAATCCAACCGCGGGGGATCGTCGCGTGAGTTTCTTCTATCTCACGTCCTCCGGTAAACTTGCCGGCAGCCTGGATCTCGCCAACGCCGGCAACCTTCCCGGGCTCGGCACGCAGACCACGCGTGCTTTTGCCATGCAGCCGGACGGCAAATTGCTGTTCTCCCAAGTCTTCGTCGATGGAACGCAGAATGTGTTTGGCATGTTCCGGCTTCCGCCCCCGCCGGCTCCGGTGGCGCCGCTGATCACGGTCCAACCGGAATCCAAATCCATCGGTGCCGGGGAAACCCTGTTCCTCGGCGTCACGGCCACCAGCGCGAGCCCGATGACCTATCAATGGAAGCACGCCGGCACGAATCTGCCCGCGCAGACGGGTCAGTCCCTCAACCTCGGACAAGATTCCAAGGAGCGCGCCGGCGAGTTTGTGGTGATCGTGAGCAACGCCTTCGGATCGATCCCCAGTCTGGCGGCAACCATCACGGTGCGCCCTCCGGCCCCGATGGTCTTCACGGTCCAACCCGTCGGGGGCTCGGTGAGGTTGAGTCAGGCCTTCAGCTTCTCCGCCACCTACACCACGGAAGTGACCGGGGGCTATCAGTGGTACAAAAATCAAACGCCGCTCGCCTCCGGTGCCGGACAGGGCTTCGGATCCGCCTTCCTGAGCTTGGCTGCCAATGATCCGTTGCGCGTGGGGGATTACTTTGTGGTCATCACCAACGCGTTTGGCGGGGCGATCACCAGCACCGTGGTGCATCTCGACGTCATCCTTCCCGGTCCGCCGCAAGTGACGGTTCAGCCGCTGGATCTGGCGCTGTTTTCCACCCAACCAGTTCAGCTGAGCGTTGCGGCGATTGGTGACGGCACGCTCACCTATCAGTGGCAGCACGCGGGCACCAACCTCAAGACCAGTACGACCATCTCCAGTGTCACCGGCCCCACGCTGGTGGTCGGCGGTACCAATCCGGATCGCTTTGGCGCCTATTCGGTGGTGGTTTCCCTCAATCCCGGAGGCAGCACCACCAGCCGAGTGGCACAGGTCACACCGCTACCCGCCGGCCCCCCGGTTCTCCTGAGCCAACCGCAGGGCTTCACGGTCAACTTCGGCCAGAGCACCAACGTGTCGGCCGCCTTCAACGGCGAGGCGCCCCTGACCCTTTACTGGCTCCATGCCGGAACGAATGTGGTTTTTTCCCGCGGGCTGCCTGGACTGACGTTTCCCACGCTGGATGGTCCTTCCACCAACGCCTTCGCCTTCGCCGCCCTTCTCAGTACCGCCGGCAGCTATCAATTCGTGGCGTCCAATCGATTTGGCAGTGTGACGAGCAGCGTGGTGACCATCACCGTGACGCCGCCCACGCCCCTGACACTCCTTCGCGATCTCACCGACGCCGTGATCGGCATCGGTGAATTCAACACGGTCGCACTGCGGCAAGGGCTCGTGGTGACCAATCTCGGAAACGCGGAAACGACTCACCTGCTCGCGTTCCGGGTGGAAGGAGGCTTGCCGCCGTTTCGTGGGACCGGCAATTGGCAGTTAGCGCTAGGGGTGAGCAACCGTTACTACATCGGCGACAATACCGGTGCGGCCGCGACCGTTGGCACCTGGGGCTACCTGCCGGGAGGCGACAATTATTTTGCGCTCACCAATTTTCCACGACTCGGCGACGTGGCGCGCTTGGAGGCTTACGAAGATGGGCGGTACGGCATCATCCTCGGAGGCAACACCGCCCAGGTGCAGTCCGGAACCTATCGCGTTCT
Organism: Verrucomicrobiota bacterium; assembly: GCA_025354845.1. Taxonomy (GTDB): domain Bacteria; phylum Verrucomicrobiota; class Verrucomicrobiia; order Limisphaerales; family UBA9464; genus CAIVQB01. Next base: position 3,446 of record JANXMD010000296.1, read on the forward strand.
TGGAAACCGACGGCCGGCGACCAACACCTTCACCGTCGACGTCGTCAGCTCGAATCCCGTGGCCTTTCGCTGGATGAAAGACGGCCTTCCCTTGACTCGTCTTTACACCACCACCACCTCATCGCTGGGAACGGCCCCAGCTCCCGGCGGTGTCAATGAGCGGGTGCAAATCAGCATCCCAGACGTGCAGCCCTCCGACGTCGGCATCTATTCGGTCGATTTGGAGAATTGGTTCCCCAATCCCGATCACAGCGCGGGTCAGCCGGCTTATTTGGTCACTTCCATTTCGCACAGCAGTGCGGTGAAACTCACTGTGCGTGGCTACACCGAAACGAATGCCCCACCGGTGCTCAGCGCGATTGAATTCGCCCGCGCCGAGCCCACCGCAGTGACGTTGCTGGAGGACCGCACTCTGCTCCTCGGTGCTGGAACCACGCTCAGCCTGGTCGCTCCCGACGGTCGCACGAACTGGCAGAAGGGAAATTTCCCAGCCCCCATCCGGGCCGTGCTGACGGATGGACTGGACGGAGCCGTCGTTGGAGGGCACACCGGCGATTCCGGTGATTGGTTTCTCCAACGCATACGCCCGACCAATCAGGTGGTAGGCGGCAAGACGAACCTGCTTTTCACCAACCTGTGGTCGGCAGCAATCGCCGGCCCCAGCACGAACTTCATCGATACCTCAGGCATCGTCCACGGGGCCGAAGTGGCCGCGTTGTTGCCGACGGCGGATGGCGTTCTGGTCGCCGGCCGATTCCGCGGTCAGACGCGGTTTGGCGTGACCAACGTGCCCTACATTGCCGGCCTGTTCTTCCCACTCGGCGGCACCACCCTCACCAACAGTGCCACCGCCGCGTTCGATCGCTCCTGGGATCTCTACCTCGCGAAGTTTGATCTCGCCGGCAAACTGCTCTGGGTTCGCGGATACGGCGGCGTCAACGACGAGCGAGTGGCCAGCTTCACGACGAATAACGCGGGCGAGCTGTTCCTTTCGGGCTCGTTCAAGGGAATCGCGAAGTTTGGTGGGGTGACGATGGAATCCACCAAGCGCATTGATTCGCCGACGCTCACCAACTACGCCACCGACGGATTCATCGCCAAGCTTACGGCCGACGGCACTCCGATCTGGGTGAAACGATTGGGCGGGCTGTTCAACAACTTCCTGGCCGATACCCAGATTGCCTCGGCGGTGACCGACGGGGCCGGAAACATTTTTGTGAGCGCCACGCGGAATCAGACTTCCGTTTCGCTCCAGCCAGGAATGACGGTCGGGGCCCACTACCTTGCCCGGCTGAATCCCGACGGAGAACTCCAGTGGGCCCAGACCGTGGAAGCCGTCGGAAATCTCGATTCCTTCGCCGGCGTGGGAGCATCCCGGCTGGCACTCGATTCGGCGGGCAATGTCTTCCTGTCGGACGCCATTAACCCCAATGGGTCCTCGCTGCCAATCACCCTGGGCGCGGCAGGCATCGATCGCCGCCTCGCTGCCGGCACCCTCCTCGCCAAGATTGCGCCGAACGGTTCGTTGCTGTGGGCCCGGGCCCTCGATGAAAAACTCCCCTTCGCCGACGATGCGCGCACGGCAAACACACGATTCGTGGCCGCCACTCCCGCCGGGGAACTGGTCTTGGTGGGCTCCATGTCGGGCGGCACGACTTCCTCCTCGACCCATTCCGCAGGTCAGCGGATGGACACGATTGAGCTCTACACCACCAACAGCGGGAGCGTGGTTCCGACGGTGCTCTACATTGCACGGCTCGCCGCCTCCTTCGTTCCCGAGGCTCCGAAACTCACCCTGCTGCCCATGGATCAAACCGGCCTGCTTCAGGACTCGCTCACGCTGTCTGGAGTCGCGACCGGAGTGCCGGCGCCGACCTTCCAATGGCTTCGCAATGGAACTCCAATTTCGGGCGCCACCAATCGGTTGCTCACGTTCGCAGATCTGGAGCGCACCAACGTGGGTCACTACGCACTCGTCGTCAGCAATGCCTTTGGATCGGTGACCAGCCCGTCGGCGGACGTCACCCCGCAACTCCGCCCGACCATGACTGGATGGACGCTGGTCACCGCCACCACCAACTACCTCGGCACGCCAGTGCGCGTGGCGGCCGACGATGACGGCAATGCCTACGCGATGCTCACCGGCTGGGCCAACGGCGAGAGAGTGCGCGACGAGATAAACGCCGCGCGCGCGTTGG
>JANXMD010000298.1 GCA_025354845.1 Verrucomicrobiota bacterium
CTTGGACCGTACTGGCGGTGGTCCAGGCACCAATGATGGTGCCGTTGCCTCCCGAGAGCAGGAACTCCTTTGGAATCTCGAGCACGAACGCGGTCACGTTGGCGTCGTCGAGAAGGTTCTTGGAACCGTCAATTGGACCGAGGGGATTCAGGTTCACCAAGTCGAAAATCTCGCCGAGATTCACGACAAACGGATCCATCCGCTGTCCCACGAAGACGCGACCCTTTTTGTCGGTACCCGGAAGGGCGATCTCGTACATCGACTTCTGCGCGTAGGCCTCATAGTCGGGGAAGGTTTTCGTACCCGCGAAATCCTGTGGCTTGGTGAAGGCGAGCTTTCCGGTGACGGCATTGGTGATCGCCGTGCTGGTCCCGGTGCGCCGGGCACCGCGGATGATGCTCAGCGTGTAGGTCTGGTCGACGTTGAGGGCCGAGTTGTCGTCGGCCGTGATCGGACCCGCCGCCAGGAGCGGGATCGAATTGGTGCGGCGATTTCCGACGGGCCCGATTGGCAGAGCGATGCCACGGGGCGTGTTCTCGATGCGGAACTGGAAGGTGATGTCCTCGACGGCGTCACCAGTATTGTCCACGTGGATTTCATAGACCGCATTGGGATCCAGCTGGAAGTAGTTGGGGCCGCCATAGGGGCTCTGAAGGGGAAGGTAGTTCGCAATGACGGTGACGTAGTTGGAGCGTCCGGTTTCGTAGCTGTTAAACAGGTAGAAATCGGTGGCGTCGAGTTTCGGAGTGCTCGTGATTCCCGGTGCTTCGCGGTGGCTGGAGGCGAAGGCGGTGAAGGACAGACCCGCTGCCGCCACGGGGGCAAGCAGCCAGGGTTGGAGTCGGCGGAGTCCGCTTCGGGAGAGGGCGGTTGGGGTGGGATTCAGGTTCATGGAAGTTTCCGGGAGTGCCGTGTGGGGCGTTTCAATCCGGTTTACGTGCGCCACGGCCGGCCGGATGCACGACGCCCCGACGATTGCAAATCGTCACCCGTTCGTTTCGTCAGCAGTTTTTCGTGTCGTAGAAAAGAATCCCGAGCGCTCCGTCGATTTTTGGCATCCGAGGCGTGCCGACGGACGTTTTATGGATTATGGTCGCCGCCGCATCAGCCCCTG
>JANXMD010000348.1 GCA_025354845.1 Verrucomicrobiota bacterium
CTGTTCGATGAGGAGGGAATAGCCGGCGGGTTTGCCGTCCTGCCAGAGGCGGACCGGGAAGCTCTGTTCCACCGGCATGCCCGCGCGGCGATAGATCTCGTAGGCGAGGTACTCGACGAGCGATTCCTCCTCGCCCTCGAAGATCAACGCGATGGTGTTCATCGTGCCGAGCGTCTGATCCTTCTGGAAGTGGACCTTCTGTCCGCCTTTCCGTCCGGTGACCTTCACGAAATCGAAGAGCTCGGTCTTTCCGACAGCGGGATCGTAATAGACGAAAGCCGATCGGAAGGTGCCCGGTTCGGTGGGCGCACCGCCGAAAGGACCGGGAAAGCCTGGGGGACCGCCGAACGCCAGGATACGGGGTCCGCCGGGGCCGCCGGGGCCTCGCGGACCACGGCCGCCCCCCGGGGCCGGGCCGAAGAAACCCAGCACCATCGGGCGCGGGGCGTGGCTCCAGAAGTCCAACTGACCGGCCTGGCCGGGCGAGACGAGTTTTTTGAAGGTGGTTTCGAGGCTGCCACCCAGATCATCCGCGCGATCGCGTTGTGCGCGGAAGAGCGACGCCTTGTCGGCCCCGGTGGCGACCTCGGCGGCGAGCGCAGCGCGTTGGGCGTCGAGGCTGCGAAGGGTGGAAATCCACTGTGGCAGCCGTTCCGAATCTGGCTCGGTGTTGAGCGTGAGCGCCTGCCAGAGGCCTTCCAGATCGACCCTGCTGGTAATAATACCCTCGCCGGCCGCGGCACGTGCGGCGCGTCCCTTGAGCCAGGCGTCGAGCGCCCCTTGTTGCGTCGCATTCAGTGAACGCCGGAGTTCGGCCGCCATCTGCTCGAGGAAGGCGTCGGTGACCTTGGGCAGCGTGGGCAGGCGTTCGGCCACGCCGGGCGCGAGGAATTCGGCCATCACTTGGGACCGGCGGGCGAGTTGAGCGGCGACGAGTTCCCGCAGTTGGCTGACGAGCCTGACGTCGTCGCCGGCGAGACGGACGCCGATCTCAAACCACAACGGCGAGACATCAAGCCGCTGCATCAGTTTCTCCCGCGCGGCCTCGCGATCTTCCTGTTCGGGATCGGGCGGGGGGAAGAATCCCCCGAACATCGGGCGGTTCGCTGCCTGCTGCGCCGACTTCAGTTCCTTCTCGGTGGTGCGGAGAATCCAGCCGAACGGGATCTTGGTGGGAGAAAAGGGTCGCAGCACGTAAGCCGAGAGCGCGGGATGCGGCTCCGTCGAGGCGGGGAATTCGCGATGCACGCCCTGTGCGCCCGTGGCGCGGACCTGCGCGCGGACGAGCTGGCCGGCGGGCTGACCGGGAATCGTCGCGATGTAGTGGCCGGAGGCGGTCTGGGTCATGAGCACCGGCGCGGCGTCTTTCTCCGTGCCGGGGCCGGCGAGACGATACAAGACCTCCAGTTTCTCCACCGTCTCGCCCGCGGGAATCTCGGCCTCCACGGTCAGCGACTGATTGGCGGCGGGGAACGTCGTGGAGAGTTTCGCCGAAGCGATGACCGGCGGGCGAACCGCCGAGAAGCCGGCGTTGGGTCGACCCGGGGTGCCGCCAGGTTTCTCCCGATCGTCGGTGAGTGGGGAGGAGATCCAGTTCGAGGGATCCTCGCTCGGCGCAATGGGGCTGATGCGTTCCAGCGAGCCGGAATGCCCATCGGGTCCCAGGGGCCACGGCGCCTTGTTGGAGAATTTAACGGCGTCCACCACCTTGCCCGCAGCGTCGGCCAGTTCGAGTCGCTCTCCCTTGTGCTTTAGGTGGGCGTGGAATTCACCGGCTACCGGAACGGTGTAGAATTCGTGGAACCGGATGCTGCTCCGGCAGACGACGAGAAAGCCCTTGGGGGCGAGCTGAGTTCCGGCATTGAACTGGAACTGCACACCCTTGCGAAGGGACCAGCCCGAGAGGTCCACCGCCTGCGCGCCGGCGTTGTACAGCTCGATGTATTGCAGGTCGTCGAGCTCATCGGGGGCGTGGTAGAGGATCTCGTTGATCACCACCTGGGCCGAGGCCAGCAGGGGGAGCGCGGCGACGGATGCCATCCGGAGCAGACGGCGAAGCGGGCAGGGGAATGTCACGGGGAAGAGAGGCGTTGCGGGCTCAGGTGTAACAGAAGTGTGACTTAGGAGACACGAATCGGTTACGGAAGCACCACGCATTTTCCCGGAGAAACGGGGCGCGGCCAGGTTGGGGAGGGGCGTCAGGCCCTGGATGGAAGAAGCAGGTCCCGGACGGCCTCAACTGCGCCGACTCGCCAAGGCGACGGGATGCCGTCAGGCTCCGCGCATGAACCCGCCGCCAGGAACGTCAACTGCCGTCCCAAGGGCGTGTGCGTCACCCTCATCCGCGAGGCACGCCTGGGCTCCAAGTCCATCCGGAAACCCGTCTGCACCCCAAAGGTATGTTTTCATGCGGTCCAACGACACCCTTGAAACGTGACCGTGGCATGATGACATCGACTCCAGGTGTGCAGCATTTCGCCGAGCTCTTTGATTTGCTGGAAGGGGTGCTGGCATGGGTGAAGGACTGGCAGGGGCGTTATCTGTGGGTCAACCGGGCGTTCCTGATCAAATACGCCCTCGATCATCCCGGCGCGGACGGTTTGGCCGCTTCCAGTCAGGTGTTGGGGAAGACCGATTACGATCTTTCTCCGGCGTTCCTCGCTGATCAATTCCGGCTCGATGACGAGCAGGTGCTGAACGGGCATCGTGTTCTTCATCGGATCGAGCGAGTGGGCGAGTTCGAGGGGATGACGGCCTGGAATGTGACCAACAAGATTCCCGTGCTGGATGCGAAGGGCGCGATCGTTGGCACGGCGGGAATCACGCGTGGGTTAAACCGGGACGAACTGCCGAGTGGAACCGCCTCCGGTTTCGAGCCCGTGCTGGCGTACATGCGCGACTATTACCCACGCGCGATTACCAACCGGCAGCTCGCGTCCGCCGCGAAAATGTCGCTCCGCGCCTTCGAGCGACAGTTCGTCGTGGCCTTTCATCTCACACCGCAAAAGTATTTGCGGAAGCTCCGCCTGCGCATCGCCAACCGCGCGCTGATTTACACGGGGGAATCGCTCTCCGATGTGGCATTGAACTGTGGGTTTGCCGATCAAAGTCACTTCACGCGCGAGTTTCGGCGCCAGTTCGGGCGCACACCGCGCGAGTATCGCGAGCACTACAAGCTGCCCGGTGGCGTTCCTATCCCAAAGTCTGCCGCTCGCAAGCAATAGATCCAATCGGGTGTGCTGCTAGGATCGGGGCGTGAATTCCCCGATTCGACGTGCCGTCGCCCTTTTGTCGGGCGTGCTGGCCTTGCTGTTCACGACGCATTCCCTGGCGCAACCCGCCGCGTCCGCAACCAACCGGGCGGCGTTGCGTGTCCTGATCATTACCGGTGGTCACGAGCACGAGGCGGCCTTTTATGGCTTGTTTGACGGCTATCAGGACATCGGCTGGCCGGCCGTCACGGACAGCGCGCTGGCCTTCAAGCAGGACATCCGCACGAAATACGATGTGCTGGTCTTCTACAATTTCACCCGAAACCTCGACGACCTTGGACAGAAAAACCTTCGCGATTTTGTGGAGAGCGGAAAAGGCATTGTGGTGTTGCATCACGGCATCCTGAACTTCCAGAACTGGCCGTGGTGGTATGAAGAAGTGGTGGGCGGCCTCTATCGCCTTGAAACCAAAAACGGCATCCCCAACTCGACGGTGAAGTTTGGCGAGAAGCATAAGATCACCCCGGCAGGCAAGCACCCGATCACGGACAGCATCGGCTCATTCCAGATCACGGATGAGACCTACAAAGGCCTTTTCATCTCCGCAAACATCCAGCCGCTGTTGTTTACGGACAATCCCACCAGTGACCGCACGGTCGCGTGGGTTGGTCCGTGCACGACCTCCAAGGTGGTCTTCATCCAGCTCGGTCACGACCACACGCCGTTCGGGCATCCGTCCTACCGTGCGCTCGTGCACAACTCGATTCTCTGGGCTGCTGGAAAACTCAAGTAATCCAAAACTGACTTTATGAAGATCGGACTCTACAGCATCACCTACCTCGGCTGCTGGTATCGCGGCGACGCACTCACCTTGCCGGAACTCATCCGCACGGCGAAGACGTTTGGCTACGACGGCGTCGAGTTTGACGGCAAGCGTCCGCACGCCAACCCGCTCGACTGGCCGAAGTCCAAGTGCCAGGAACTGCTGCGCATCGCCAAGGGTGAAGGCATCGAAATCCTCGGAATCGCCGCCAACAACGACTTCAGCAATCCCGTTCCCGAGGTGCGCGAAACTCAGATTTGCTACATGCGCGAACTGATCCGCATGACTGCCGACATGGGCGCCAAGGATCTCCGCGTGTTCCTCGCTTGGTGGGGCGTCACGCGTCATCCGAAGCTCGCCAGCTACGACATCCCGGAAAACTACTGGCCCGTCGTGCATGAGAAATTCTCCGAGGAGGAAATCTGGGGCTGGTGCCGCGAGGCGCTGATCGAATGCGCCGGCTACGCGAAGGACATGGGGGTGACGCTCGCATTGCAGAATCACAAACCGCTCATCAAGGACCATCGTGACGTGCTGCGCATGGTGCACGAGGTGGCTTCGCCGCATTTGAAGATCTGCCTCGACGCTCCCTTGATGCCGGATAAGAGCGCCGCGGCGATGCGCGAGGCAGCGCAGGCCGTCGGTTGCCTTCAGGTCATGTCGCACTTTGGCGGTGAGTTCGACCGCAATCCCGATGGCAGCATCACCGGCGTGGACCGGATCGACGGAATCATCACGGGCGAGACAACCCAATACTATCGCGACTTCGCACGGGCCATGCACGAGATCGGCTATCACGGTTACACCAGCTACGAGCTTTGCCATCAACTGCCGGTGGTGAACGGCGAAACCGTCGGGATCGAATTCGCGCACAAGAACGCCCAGCTCGCGGCAGAATTCATGCGGGGGATCATCAAGGCGGAATACGCGAATAAATCCGTCAAGACTGCCAGCCCGCAACTCGTTGGCGTGGCCTAGGTCGCTCGCGGCTCGACGGAAAGAGATCGGACTGATGAGATGTTGACCATGACCCGGAAACTGAGCCTGCCGTGGCGCTGCTGGCTGCTTGCCGCAGCCTTGTCCCTGTCGGCGGCGGACAAGCCCACAGACAATAAGACGCTGCCTGTGCGCGGATTCTGCATACCGGCTCCATCGGGGAATCGTGTGGACGAGTTCATCAAGTTCATCGAGGAGGAGCTGGCGCCGCGCTCGGTGAACGTGCTCATTCTTCGGGTGGACTATGGTTTCCAGTTCACCAGCCGCCCGGAAATGGCGGACAAGAACGGCCTTTCCAAAGAGCAGGCTCAGAAGATCGCCGCCGCCTGCAAGCGGCATCAGATTCGGATCATTCCTCTCGTCAATCTGCTCGGTCACCAATCGTGGCAATCCAACTGCGGCAAACTGCTTCGGGTCCATCCTGAATTTGACGAGACACCCGAGGTTAAGTTCCCGGAAAAATACGTCTGGCCCAATCCAGACAAGCTCTATTGCAAGAGCTATTGCCCGCGTCATCCGCTGGTCCACGAGGTCGTGTTCGCAATGGTGGATGAGGTTTGCGACGCCTTCGACGCCGATGCGTTTCACGCCGGGATGGATGAGGTCTTCTACATTGGCGAAGACCAGTGCCCGCGGTGTAAGGGACGCAACAAGGCGGAACTCTTCGCCGACGAGATCCGCACCCTTCGCGATCATTTGCAGCCAAGCAAACGGCAGCTGTGGCTCTGGGGCGACCGCTTGCTGGATGGCAAGCTCACCGGCCTCGGCGAATGGGAGGCCAGCCGCAACGACACTCACGCGGCGGTGGATTTGATTCCGAAGGACGTGGTCCTCTGCGACTGGCACTATGAGCGTGCGGATCAGACGGCGGTTTACTTCGCCATGAAGGGGCTGGATGTGGTGAGTTGTTCTTGGAAAAACCCCGAGGCAGCGGCCGCTCAAGTGAAGGACATGGTCCGGTTCCGTGAATCCTCTACGCCTCAAATGAAGGCGCATTTTCAGGGCGTTGTGCAGACAATCTGGTCCGGTTCCAGCGGGTTTCTCGATCAGTTTTACGGACGCAGACCGGCCAATGATCAGAAGAATCCGGGCCACACGGAGGTCAATTGCTTCAAGCGCATGTTCGAGGAGATTGCCAATCACCCATGAATCTTTCCCGCTCGGGCATCGCGCTTGGCTCGTCGTTGTTGATCCTTCTCGGATTCAGCGGAACGGTGTTCGGCCAAGCCCCCGTGAAGCCGAAGCGCAACCTGCTCTTCATCGGGCAGGCCAAGGGCTACCAGCACGAGGCGATCTCCACGGCGATGGTGACCCTCTACAACCTCGGCCGAAGTTCCGGAAACTGGAACACGATGTTACGCACGGACTGCACTGCCATCACTAAGAAGCCGCTCAAGTGGGAGGCCAAGAATCTGGACGCCTACGACGCGGTCGTTTTCTTCACCGACGGGGATCTCGACATGGATGCGTCGCAAAAGGCGGACCTTCTTTCCTTCGTGCGCGACGATGGCAAGGGGTTCATCGGCATCCACAGCGCGGCGATTACCTTCACCAGCTGGCCGGAATATGGCGAGATGCTGGGCGGCTATTTCGACGGCCATCCCTGGGGCCAGTTCAATGCACCGCTAGTGGTCGAGGATTCGAAGTTTCCGGGAATGAAGCATTTCCCTGAGACGTTCACGCTGTTCGACGAGATCTATCAGATCAAGGACTACTCTCGAAAAGACGTCCGCGTGCTGCTCAGTCTCGACGCCGGCAAACTTGATCTCGCGCGCAAGGGCGTGAAGCGCACCGACGGGGACTTCGCCGTCGCCTGGGCGAAGAGCTTTGGCAAAGGCCGCGTGCTTTACAATGGACTTGGCCACGTTCCCGCCCTCTGGGAGCGGCCGGACTTTCAGAAGATGTGGCTGGAGATGGTTCAGTGGTCGATGGGATTGATTCCTGGTGATGCCACGCCGCAACTAAAACCAAGCAAATGAAACCCACCTCGTCTTCGCGTTTCTGGATGCGATTTGCGCCCCTGAAATGCGTCGTCGCATTCGTCGCAACCCTGCTCGCCGTTCACGCGGATCTCGCGATGCCTGTCGGTCCGGAGTTTCGCGTCGGAGGATTCGTGCTTGGCTGCCAGGCCTACACCTTTCATCGCTTCACGGCGTTTGAAGCGATTGAAAAAACGGTGGCGGCGGGCGGCAAGGCGATTGAATTCTATCCGGGCCAGTCCCTCAGCCCGGATGACAAGAAATCCAAGGTCGATGCAAGCGCCACAGACGAGACGATTGGGAAACTCAAGGCCAAGGCCAAGGAGCATGGCTTGCTCATCGTGAACTTCGGTGTGGTGGGAATCCCGAAAGACGAAGTCGGGGCGCGGAAGGTGTTTGAATTTGCAAAAAAACTGGGCGCGCGTGCCATTACCATTGAGCCGTCACCCGACCAGATCGATTTGATCGAAAAGCTCATCAAGGAATACAACATTGCGGCGGGCATTCACTGTCATCCGAAACGCGCCACGCATCCCGACTACAAACTCTGGGACCCCAACTATGTCTTCTCACTCGTCAAGGATCGCGATCCGCGTTTTGGCGTTTGTGCGGATGTTGGCCACTGGACCCGTTCCAGCGTGGATGCCGTCGCTGGCCTCAAGGTTTTCGAAGGCCGCGTCATCAGCGTGCATTTGAAGGACATCGTGGAGTCCGGCAATCCCGATGCACCCGACGTGCCGCTCGGCCTGGGCGTCACCAACGTCAAAGGCATTTTGCGTGAACTGCGCCGGCAGAAGTTCGACGGCAACATCTCGATTGAATACGAGCGCGACTGGGAGCACACGGTGGAGGACATCGCGCAGTGCGTCGGCTACGTGCGCGGATTCGCCGACGCGGAGGGCAAACCATGAATCTTGCTCGCAGCAAAACCAAACGCGGACCGAGCCGCCGGACATTCATTCGGAGCACAGCCACGGCCATCGCGGGCTTTACCATCGTTCCCCGACACGTTCTCGGCGGCGCAGGGTTCGTCCCGCCGAGCGAGAAGGTAAACATTGCCATCGTCGGCTGCGGCGGTCAGGGGCGCACCAATGTGCGCGCGCTGTTCCAGGAGGCCGACGCGCAGATCGTCGCCGTGGCGGATCCCATCGAGTCGCAGAATCTCGACGCCTTCTATTACAAGGGCGCGGCCGGACGCCTTCCGTTGAAGGCTGAGATCGAGAAGCATTTCTCGGCGAAGACGCCGAACTACAAGGTCACCGCCTACGAGGATTTCCGTCACCTGCTGGAGAAGGAGAAGGCGGTCGATGCGATTCTGTGTGCGACGCCCGATCATCTGCACGCCTACGTGAGCATCGCCGCGATGCGCCTGAAGAAGCACGTCTATTGCGAAAAGCCGCTCACGCACAACGTCTGGGAAGCCCGCCAGGTTGCACGCGTCGC
>JANXMD010000359.1 GCA_025354845.1 Verrucomicrobiota bacterium
CCAGCGACGCTCCGGAGGCGGCGACACTGAGGCGAAGTGGGTCGCCCTGCTTCACGGCGGTATCCACCGGCGATTCCGTGATGATCGGAGGAGCCGCGAGAACCGCAGTGGCGAATCCCATCAGGGCAGCCCGATAAACCCAAGGGCGCCATGCGAGACGACTCAGGCGCCGTTTGGTGAGGTATGTCGGCGAATTGAAAATCATGAACCCAACTCCTTGAGGTTTGGGAGGGCCTGGCTTCAGTGGAGTAACTTAGCAAGTGCCATACCACGCGCGCTTCAGTGTTTCCAACCTGATAACATGAGCATTCGTGGCCGGTTTAATTGGTGACGGTTACCTTCCAAAGGCGTGTCGGTGCAGAGAGGACATCGGGTGCGAGAGGGACCTCGATATCGGTGTCCGGGCCGAGTCCAGTCACCGTCGGAATGGGCTTCCAGGTTCCGTCGAGAGTGCCTTCCACCAGCGTTCCGGTTTGCTTCAATGCGAGACGCGTCAGGAGGGTGGGAGTGCCGCCGCTGCCCAGAGTGCCTGGTTTCCATTTCAACGGCGGGCGGGCGAACCCGCTGTGTAAACCAAGGTATGAATCAGGCGCGCACCGATTGAGGGACCCAAGTTCGTTGGGAAGCGCATGGGGAAAATCCTCGGCAACGGTTCCCGGACTCCTCTATGCCAGAGGCTGCGGGAACGGGGCTGGTAGTGGGAGAGACCCTACACAACGTGCGTAAGAAATCGAGTCCGAAGTCGGGGGGGGCTCGAGTCCTGCGGCGGTGTATGCGGCCCCTCTCGGAAACTCCAGCGCGACTCAGTAAGACTTCCGCAAGTGGCTCGGGAGCACGTTGAGCTCAGACCGGTATTTGGCCACGGTACGGCGGGCGATCATGATGCCCTTGTCCTTTAGTCGCGCCACCAGCTCTTCGTCGGAGAGCGGCTTGCCCTTGTCCTCACCGGTGATGAGCTCGGCGAGGATGGTCTTCACGCTGGTGTTGGACATGTTCTCGCCGCTCGAGGTGGCCACGCCCGAGGTGAAGAAATACTTCATCTCGAAGACACCCTGCGGCGTGGACATGTACTTTCCTGATACCGCTCGGCTGACCGTGGTCTCGTGCACGCCCACCACCTCGGCCACCTGAACCATGGTCATCGGCTTCAGGTGGGCCACGCCGTGTTCGAAGAACTCCTTCTGCCGCTTCACAATCTCGTTGGCGATGTTGAGGATCGTGCTTTGGCGCTGGTGGATGCTCTTGATCAGGAATTTCCCCGCCTTGATCTTTTCACGGATGTATTCGCGCACCTCGGCGGAAGTCTCGGCCTGGGCCAGCAGATCCTTATAGGTATTGCTGATCCGAAGATGGGGGAGGTGGTCGCTGTTGGTGGATACCAACCACTCGCCGTCCTCGCCTCGGGTCACGGTGACCTCGGGGAGAACGTACTGGTTCGAATCGGACGTGTAGATCCGTCCGGGTCGGGGATCGAGCCGGGCAATGTTCTCCGCCAGCCGCTGGGCATGCGCCGCGGTGATGCCGAGATGTCGGGCAATCTCGGGGAAGCGCCGCTTACCCAAGGCTTCCATGTGGTCGCGGAGCACCGCGTATTCGAGGAGTTCCTCGCCGCCGGCGCGCTCGACCTGAAGCATCAGGCATTCGCGCAAATCGCGGGCACCAATTCCGGCCGGGTGAAAAGATTGAACCTCCTTAAGCGCCGCTTCCAAGTCCTCCAGGGGGATGCCGGTGGAAAAACTGAGCTCCGGGAGCCCGGACTGCAAATAGCCGTGATCGTCGATGTTGCCCACGAGGAGCTCCGCCACGGGACGAAGCCGCTCATTCATGTCCGACAGGCGTACTTGGTCGAGGAGCTCGGATTGCAGCGAATGATCCGCGGTCAGCGAATCAAACATGAACTGCCGCTTCTCCTCGTCGTCGGGGGTGGAGCGGTTGATCGTGTTGGTCGCGGAAAAGTGCTCCCGCCATTCCTGATCCAGTTGGAGGAGCTTCTGCAGGTCGGCATCGAATTTGTCGACCGGTTCGAAATCGGGCTTTTCGGTGGCAGGGTCGTACCGGGTGTCGGCAGGAGGTTCGGCTGGATCCAGCCGGGCGGCGGCCTCTTCGCCACGGGATTCCCGTTCCTCGGCGGTCAACTCGGTGATGTCCACTTCCTCGAGAATGGGATTCATCTGGAGTTCCTGCTCCACCATCGCCTTCAGTTCCAGCACCGGCGCCTGCAGCAGCGCCAGCGATTGCTGGAGCTGAGGCGACAGCACCATCTGCTGCGACATCCGCTGCGAAAGTTGGAAGCCTTGCGACACCGGCGGCTTGATAAACGACTTCGCGGGGATGCACAAGCCTCGTTAGAAAATTGGCATGGAAATTGAGTGGGCTTGAAAAGAGGCACTCCCGTGGTTCCCAAAGTCGAGTCGGGCTGGGGACGAGGCTTGGTTCCGACGGAATCCACTTCGCTCTTCGTTCCCGGGACCCGTCCCCCATACCCTTGGGCCGTGCCCGCTCAGTTCACCATCCTCGGCAGCGGTTCCGGGGGCAATTGTGCCTATTTGGAGGTCGGGGAAACCCGGCTCCTCATTGACGCCGGCTTCAGCGCGCGCCAGATCCGCGAGCGACTGGCCTCGATCGGGCGAGCGCCCGAGGGGCTGACCGGGATTCTGGTGACCCACGAGCATGGCGATCACATCCAGGGATTGGGCACGCTGTGCTCCAAGACCGGTGTTCGCATCTTCGCCAACCGGTTCACCCGGGAGGCCATTCAGGAGGCGTTTCCTGGCGTGGGGTTCTCCTTTTCGGTGTTTGAGACCGGATCGACCTTTTCCGTCGGTGACGTGGAGGTGGATGCCTTCAGTGTGCCACATGACGCCATGGATCCGGTGGGTTTTCTGCTTCGAACCTCGGCGGGGAATATTGGATTCCTTACCGATCTCGGGCACGCCACGCGTTTGATTCTGGAACGGGTTCGTCCGGCCAACGTCCTGGTATTGGAGTCGAATCACGACGTGAAGCTCCTCCAGGATGACACCCGCCGCCCCTGGAGTTTGAAGCAGCGAATCCTGTCGCGCCACGGGCACCTCTCCAATGACGCTGCGGCGGCGGTGGCGGAAGAGTTGGCCGCCGACCATCTCCGTCAGATTTACCTCGGTCATCTCAGCCGCGACTGCAACCGGCCCGAACTGGCCCGAAAGACGGTGGGTGCCCGGCTGACGTCCATTGGGGCCACCCACGTCCGTCTGGGCGACACCTCGCAGGACGCGCCCTGTGCCACGGTGCATCTCGAGGCCGGTATCCCGCAGATCCGGTGAACGCGGACGTCCAAGGGCAGGTGGCACTAGTGCTGCATGCGCACCTGCCTTACGTGCGGCATCCGGAGCACGCGCGGTTTTACGAGGAGACGTGGCTTTTCGAGGCGATCACCGAGTGTTACCTGCCGCTGGCCTGGAAAATGGAGGCGTGGTCGGCCGACCGGTTGCCCTGGCGGTTGTCACTCACCGTGAGTCCGACTCTCGCCGAAATGTTGGGCGACGCCCTGCTGGGGGCCCGGTATCACGAGCATCTGGAATCGCTCCTGGATCTGGGGCGAAAAGAGCTCGACCGGACGGCCCTCGATCCGGCGCTTCGGCCGCTGGCGGAGCAGGTGGTGGCGAGGCTTCGCTGCTGCCATTCGCTGCCGGATCCCGGACGCTGGCTGCTGGACCAGTTCCGATGCCATCAGGACGCGGGAAATCTGGAGATCCTGGGCTGCGCGGCCACGCATGCGCTTCTACCCCTCCTGGTGTCCGAACCGACGTCTCTCCGTGCCCAGCTCGCGGTCGGGGGC
>JANXMD010000382.1 GCA_025354845.1 Verrucomicrobiota bacterium
GTTGGAAATGATGAGAGACGAACCACACCAATGAATCTGCCCATAGGGCCTCTGCTGGCTGCTGAGAGCGGAATGAGGCTCAATTACATCTGGGGCAAGGCCACCCCGGAGGCGAAAGTCATCATCCTCGTCCTGATGATCTTTTCGGTGTTCGCCTGGTCCGTCATGGCTTCCAAGGCACTCCAGATGCGGCGCGCGAGGACGCTCAATCACTATTTCGATGCGGAATTCCGCGCCCAGAAGTCTGTTTTTGGGATCTATGACCGCCACCTTCCCGTGGATGGCTGCCCCCTCTTTGTCGTCTATCAGGAGGGATGCAACGACCTGAACGCGAACCTGACCCTTCCCGAAGGCGGCCGCCGCCCCTGGGCGTCCCTCAAGATGCTTGAACACGCCAAGCGGGCGCTCGAAGGGGCCGTGGCCCGTGAGGCGCTGCAACTCGAATCGGGCCTCGTTTTGCTGGCCGTCGCGGTCAGTGGGGCTCCGTTTCTCGGCCTGCTCGGCACGGTGTGGGGTGTCATGGACGCCTTCGGCAGCGTGGCGATGGCCGCCAGCAGCGGCAATCGCGCGGACCTCGCCACGATGGCTCCCGGTGTTTCCGCCGCCTTGATCACCACGGTTGCCGGCCTGCTGGTGGCGATTCCGTCCATGTTCGGCTACAACTGGCTGGTCCACAGCCTGCGCGTGCTGACCGTGGAAATGGACAACTTCGCTCAAGGGCTGGCGTCGCGCATGGAAACGGAGTTCCTCAAGGACGATGAGTGAGCCACGCATACGGCGGCGTTCTTCGCGCAGGCGGAGGGATGACCTCGACCCCATCACGGGGCCGGCGGGTCCCGCCGTGCTTTGCGGGAAGTGCGAGACGCTAAACCCGGTCGGATCCGAGGCGTGCACCAAGTGCGGGGCGGACCTGTACGAGGAGTGTGAGGACTGTGGCAACCCCAAGCCACGCGTCCTCCGCAAGTGCCCGGTGTGTTTTCCGCCCGGTTCCAAGCCCGGCCTTCCCGAGGCCCCGCCTACCGAAGTGGCGGGCAAGGCCATTCTGTGCCGGCATTGTGATCGGCTGAATCCTGAGGGTTTGGAGGATTGCGATCGGTGCGGACGCCCCCTCTTCGTCACCTGCAAGGATTGCGGCGAACGGCGGTCGCGGATCATCGAGAAGTGTCCGGGATGCCTTCGCGCCAAGCAGCGCCGCCAGGCGGCTCCCGCACCCGCCATGGCCCTCCCCGCCGGCCGCGGCGTGCTGTGTATTGAATGCGATCACCTCAATCCCACTGGGATCGAGGAATGTGAAGTCTGCCATCGCGCCCTGTTTTCATTGTGCCGCCACTGCGGGAATTCGCGTCCACGCAATCAGCGGAATTGCCCCACGTGCCAGCCGCCCGAGCTGCCGCGGATCCCGGATCTGGTGCCGATGAACCAGCCGACCGGCCGCGGCGTTCTGTGTGCGGCGTGCGAGCATTTGAATCCGCAGGGGGTGAAGGCCTGCGAGACCTGCGACGCTCCGCTGTTCGTCGCGTGCCAGCAGTGCGGCACCGAGCGGTCGCGGGTGTTACAGGACTGCCCGGTCTGCAAGCCCACCGCCCCGGTGCCAGTGGAACTTCCGATCACGGCCAATGCCAAGGGACGCGGCGTCCTCTGTTCCCGATGCGACCGCCTGAATCCCCAGGGGATCGAGGAGTGCGACCGGTGCGGGACCACTCTGTTCGACACCTGCGCCAACTGCGGTGAGCGCAAGCCCCGCAACTCTCGGCACTGTCCCGCCTGCGCCCTGCGCCGTGCGATGGAGCCCAAGGTGGCGGTGGAGCTTGGACTCATGCCGGAGGAGAAGGGGCCGCGTGGACGCGGACAGCTTTGCGTGAAGTGCGAGCACCTCAATCCGTTAGGTTTGCGCGATTGTGAATCCTGCGAGGCCGCACTCTTCGACGAGTGCCCCCAATGCGGCTCGGAGAAGCCAGCCGTACGGGTGGGTTGCAACGCCTGCGAGGAAAAGGAGCGGGCGCGTGCGGTGGCCAAGATCGAATCCGGTCCGGCGGGCCGCGCCATCCTCTGTCCGAAGTGCGACCACCTGAATCCGGTGGGCCTCACCGAGTGTGAATCCTGTGACACCGCGCTGTTTACCGAGTGTGCCGACTGCGGTAAGACCCGACCTGCGGTGGTGACGGAATGCGCCACGTGCGCTGGCACCGCGCCGAAGCACCGCGATTTGCTCGACACCACGCGTGAAAAGGGGCGCGGCCTGCTGTGCAAGGAATGCGAGCACCTGAATCCCCGTGGACTCGAGCAGTGCGAGAGTTGCAATGCCGATCTGTTCATCGAGTGCCATCGGTGCCATCACACCAATCTCCGCGTCCGCGCCCGCTGTGAAAAATGCCGTCGTCGGTTGCAACGTTCGATGGGCGAACGCCTCTCCTCGGGACCCGATCGATCCCCGATCAATCTGGTGAGCGCCGCCGTCGGCCTTCTGGTGCT
>JANXMD010000537.1 GCA_025354845.1 Verrucomicrobiota bacterium
TTTGAAACAAATACGGGTCAAACCCAACCGGTTCCTGGGCCTGGACCTGAAAGCGAATCAGGATACGAGAAACGGCGACATATGAAGTCGGCGTCCCCCACCACAGCCCGACCGACGCCAGAATACCCACCAACAACACCAAGCGAAATCCGCGTCCTGGCGTGGGAAAGACATGGAGCAGCACGGCGGTCGACGATCCAGAGCTGAGCACCCGTACCAAGGCATTCCCATGTTCGCGGCCGGCCGAGCACCCAGTATCGACGAGCATGCGAACCCAAAATCCGAAAATCGCCCCCTTCGTTCGACGCGCCATCGCGTCACGCAGTTGATCCTGAAACAAGAGGATCAACTTCTCCTCGTAGTCGCGGTGGAACGCGACCGGATAGAGGTTTAACAGCCATCGGAAGACGGCAACAGCTCGGCGTGAGGAATCAGGAACTCTAGGTGTCATGACAGTGTCCTTCAGGTGGGTTTTAGAATGGGTAGCGCTCCCAGACCCCGTGTCCGCGCCAGCTTCACGAGATGAGCCAACCGGCGCGCCTCGCCGTCCGCAATGGCACGCCCGCGGGAGCTGAGCCGATAGTACCGCCGTCGGTGATCATCCAGCTCCGGATCCGGGCGTTCCTCGGACTCCTCAATCCAGCCCGCTTCGAGCATGCGCTTGATCGCTCCGTAGAGCGTCCCCGGTCCCATTTCTTCCCCCTTGGACGCCACCACATCCCTCATGATCGCATACCCATGCTTCTCCCCCTCCGCGAGCGACAACAGGATATGGAACATCGCCGGAGAGATCGTCGCGGGGCCGGGTTCGGCGTGCTTCATGGATCGGATATATCGTCTCGCGATATATCGTGCAACGATTTAGTTCTGTAAAATGATTAGAGCCGGAAGATGCATGCGAAGAAGGCAGTGATACCGCAGGCCCGCGACAGCTGGGCAGGGAAGCCTTCGTGAAGCGCGCTGAAAGCGCACTGACTCCCTAGCCCAGGGCAACGCCCTGGGGATGCCCCGCCCACAAGTCCTGAGCCCTGAAGGGGCGTTCCACGCCATCACTGCTACCAACCAGGACGAGTACCGACGAGTCCTCGAACGCTACCGGGTTCACTCCGATGAACGATATTCGTGGGAATGAGATGTCGGGCCGGTGTGTCTCGGGGGCACAGAGCGGGCCGCCCCTTCAGGGCTTGAAACTGAATTCGCGAACACACCCAGGGCATTGCCCTAGGCTGAAGAGTGAATGCGCCGTTGGCGCGTCGGAAGCAGGGATGATCATTGGTCGGTGCCAACGATTCTTCGCCTGGGGGGAAGGTTCGCCGCGGTCTCGAACCATCCGTGACGCGCTGAAAGCGCTCTTACTCCGTAGCTGAGGGCAACGCCCTGGGTACGCCCCATCCGCGACGCGCTGAAAGCGCACTCACTCCCTAGCCCAGGGCAACGCCCTGGGGACGCCCCGCCCACAAGTCCTGAGCCCTGAAGGGGCGGCCCTCGATGGTCACTCATTTCGACCAACCCGCGCCTGGGTTGATCACACCGTGCACATCCCCTGATTCCAATCTCGCTCCATTTTCGGGATCACGTGTCATGTCCGTTCCATGCCACAATCGCTTTCCCGAATCCTGATTCACCTGATCTTCAGCACCAAGGGTCGCGAACCATTCATCCCGCCCGAAACCCAGCCCCGTTTGCATGCGTATCTCAGCGGTGTCTTGGGGAATATTGGCTCCCCTTCACTGCAGGTCGGTGGGGTTGCAGATCACGTTCACCTGTTGTTCGCTCTCGGCAGGACGGTCTCCGTTGCCGAGCTGGTGGAGGAAGTGAAAAAGGCGTCCTCGCGTTGGATGAAATCCGAAGGCGGCGTCAGCGCCTTCTCATGGCAATCGGGCTACGGGGCCTTTTCCATCGGTGAATCCCAAGTGGACGCGCTCGTGCGCTATATTTCCAACCAGGAGTCCCATCATCGAACGATGACATTTCAGGACGAGTATCGACGGGTCCTCGATCGATACCGGGTTCCCTGCGATGAACGGTATTTGTGGGATTGATCTGCCGGGTTGATATGTCGCGGCCGGCATGGAGTGGGCCGCCCCTTCAGGGCTTGAAACTCTATTTGCAACCAACCCAGGGCGTTGTCCTGGGCTAGGGAGTGAGTGCGCCTTCAGCGCGTTATGCATGGCCATCCTTTCCGTGCGACGCGCTGAAGGCGCAGTTACCCTTCAGCCCGGGGCAACGCCCTGGGTACTTCCCAGCCTTCGTGTCTTCAGCCCTGAAGGGGCGTCCCAAAATCGGAACCCACTGCCACGGATCCAGGTCCCACCGAATCCCAATGCATCGTTCTCTCTTGTCGCACCCCACCCCAAATACAGTCTCCTGGTTGAAGTATAGTCGCGATTCGACCACTCACCGTTGCACCGAGGCGGCGCCTCTGAGCAGAAAAGGACGCGCAGTGCGCTTGGTGATCGCTGAGTCCCCTTCCCGGATCTCGTAGGTTTGATTGAGCTCCAGGCCCTTCACGGTTTGACGTAGATCTGACCCCGGCCAGCGAATCTCCACTGACTCGACCGCGGTCGCGTCGCCGAGTCCGATTTCCTGGCGAAGTGGATTCGATCCAAAGCTGCCGCCGCTGTTCACCGTTCGATGAATGTCGCGCCTTCCATCGGGTGTGGTCACCACCACATGGATTCGCGCTCCGATCGCCGCCCGGTTCGCCTTCACGCCGGTGAGTTTGAGCTTGAGCCATCGGTTGGTGGAGCCTGGATTCAGGAACAAGGCATTTCGCGCCAGATCCCCGGTGTAGGCGCCGCCCAGTGAGACGTAGATATCGGGAGACCCATCTTCATTGAGATCCGCAAATCCCACCGCGTGTCCCTTCTGGAGACTGCCGGTTCCTGTGGTGGTGGTGACGTCTTGAAAGAACCGCCCCCCGGCGTTTCGGAACATACGATTGGGAATAATAGTACGAAGATCCGGATCTCCCGTGGCCCCGTAGAAATCCAGCCAACCATCGTTGTCGAGGTCGCCGAAATTATGACCCATCGCCTGACAGATCCGATTGAGATGCATTGCCTCCGTCACGTCCGTAAAGGTCCCGTTCCGGTTGTTGTGATAGAGCCGCATCTTCTGTCCCGAGTTGGGCAGACCCATGTAGTCGGCGGCAATGTCCCCCACCCCCTTGGGAATCGAGTAGCCGAACACCAGCAGATCCTCCCAACCGTCGTTATCGTAATCGAAGAAAAAGGTGCCGAAGCTCGGAAAAACTTCGCGCGGAATGCCGGCGCGTACGGTGGCGTCGGTGAAATGCCACTGCCCCGAGGCGTCAGGGCCGTCGTTGTGCAGCAGCACGTGGCTTTGGTCGCGGATCGAGAGGTAGAGATCCGGGCGCCCATCGTTGTCGTAGTCAGCACAGGCGATGCCCTTTACGAACGCGGCGATTTGGATCCCACAGACCTTCGCGCACTCGGTGAAGGTTCCATCGTGGTTGTTGTGATACAGCTCGCACCAGTCGGGATTCCGGGGATCCGTGGACTCGTGGCCCACGAACAAATCGAGCCACCCATCCCCGTCGTAATCCAGCCAGCGTGACGTCTGGGTCGGGTGCAAACTAAACAACCCCGCCTCCTCAGTCACGTCGGTGAAGGTGCCATCCCCATTGTTCCGGAGCAGCGACTTCGGGACCTTTCCCGCCCCGTTTAACCAGCCACCACGCAGCAGCCACACATCCAGAAAGCCGTCGTTGTTGTAGTCCGTCTGCTGAATGTTGAGCGCCGCCACTTCGCCCACCAAGCCCGCCTCGCTGGTGCGCTGGGTGAAGGTGCCGTCCCCATTGTTGTGGAAGTAGCGCAGCTGCCCCTGGAAATCCCACGCGGACACCATCACGTCGATCAGGCCGTCGTTATCAAAATCATCCAGAATCACGCCGCCCGCGAGATCGTCGAGATCCAACCCTACTCCCGCACTCACATCGGTGAACCGCGGCATGTCATACTCCGCGGCAAAATAGTTCGGCGGAATTAGCAGCGGCGCCGGTACCTTGTCGGGATACTCACCCAGGGTCATGTGGGCGATGTTTAGCAACCACCGGGCGCTCAAATCCTGCGGGACCTCCAGCAGATGTTCGTTCAAAAGGGCAACCGCCCCGCGAGATCCCCGCGCCAGCTGATGGAACGCCCTCGGGCGAAGTGGAAAGACACAGGCATCCGCACTTCGGGTGAGCAGGCAGTTTTCCTGTTCCCCAAGCCTCAGGAAGGCCATCGCCTTCCGCATCCGGAGATCCCGTCGCGTCTTCTCATCCAGTTTGAAGCCGATCGCTTGGGCACCGGATTCCATATCTTCATACGCGTTGAGTGCCAAGTCGGGACGGCCGGCTTGCGTTTCCTGCAAACCGATGGCGAACAACAAATTCAACCGCTTGAGCGCATTGGTGGTCGCCCCCAGATCGACGCGCATACGTGCCGCGAGCCGGTCGTTCATGAAGGACATCGCCGACGGCGTGGCGGTGTCGTAGAAGTTCCGAAGCCATCGCGCCATCTTGACCGTCCCCGGCGCCGGATTCCCTGGGGCCAACGGCGCCATGCGGGACGGACCCGGAATGCACAGCGGATCCATGGTGATCTTCTCCGCGTACAAGGATGTCCCGACGCCACACACGCACGCACCCCACAGCAGTAACCAGGCATTGGTCCGGAGCTGTTGGATGGCGAATCGGATCACCCGGCGATTGAGCCCCAGACCATCGGGTTCTGGCAACGTGCTGTTTCCGGAGAACCCTCAGTCTCAGTGTTTGGATGCCTCCGCCAAAGCCTCCACAAGCTCCTCCGCCGTCCACGCATTCCCGTCGAAGCGTCGCGCCAGTCTCCCCTCCCGATCCACCACCACCGTTCGGAGATTGTGCATCCAAGCACCGCGGTTCCGATCGAGATGGAAATCGATCTGTGTCGCCCACTCATCCACGACTGCCGTGGACACCGATCCAAACCGCCACCCGCTGGATTCTCTCCCGCGATACGGCCGGGCGTAGCGGGTCAACGCGCCCGGGGTATCATTGTCCGCATCAAAGGACAGGGACAGCAGCAACGGTTTGCCTGGAATGGAACCCGTTGCCAATAGCTCTCGGGCTCGGGCGAACTGACGATTCATCAGCGGGCAGAACTCAGGCACAGGACAACGACTGAAAAACAGAGTGATGGCCACCGCCGTTCCTCGGAGTTCCGAGAGACGATGGGATCGTCCATCCTCCCCAAGAAACTCAAATTCAGGGAACGGTTCCCCGGGAGCCAGCGGGGAGGCGCTCTTGTCGGCATCTGGTGGAGGCGCAATCGAGATTGCCATTTCGGCGGGGTGACTCAGGACGCGGATCTGATCGATCGCACTCCGCTCGGCACCGACGTTGAGCCGAAAGGAAATTCGATCACCCGGAACCACGACTGCCGAAGTCTTCGTATCGCGCACCCGAAACCCCATGACCATCGCAGGCATGTACCCTGGAATGGAATCATGTCGGATGCGGAGCCGCATTCCCTCTGCGGAGACTTCCATCACTTCACCGCGGCACGCAAACGTGCGCTCGTTGGCTGGGCGAAGACGAAAGGTTCCTCCCACTTCGGAGGCATTCGACTGGGAAACCGGTTCAACCTGCGCGCATCCGGACAGGGCCAGACAGACACCCAGCAAGATCCAAGCAGAAACGGCGCGAGCATCCACGGATCTCGATTCGGAAAAGGTCATTTTGGAGAAACGGCTGCGGTCTCCGCTGGGATCCGGAACGGCCGAACCGGCATCCCCTTGGGCGCAACGTCGCCTTCCCGAATCTCATAGCTGTGGTTGGGCTCCAGACCGGTAACCTTCTGGCGCAAATCCGAACCCGGCCAACGGATCTCGACCGAGTCGATGGCCACTGCATTACCAATGCCGATCTCCTGCCGGAGCGGATTCGAGCCAAAACTCCCGCCGCTGCTAACGGTCCGGTGCAGAACACGTGAACCTGACGGCGTGCTCAGGTTGACCTGGATTCTCGCGCCGATCGCGGCGCGATTCGCCTTCACTCCGACCAACTTCAACTTTACCCAGCGATTGGTGGTACCCGGATTGAGGAACAACGCATTTCGCGCGACGTCACCAACAAAGGCACCCCCGAGAGCGCAGTACACGTCCTGGGCCCCATCATCATTGATGTCGGCGAAGGCGACACCATGTCCCTTCTGAATATGCCCCGTCCCGGTCGCAGTCGTGACGTCCTGAAATCCTCGCCCCGCGTTGTTCCTGAACATCCGGTTGGGAATCAGCGTTCGGAAATCGGGGTCTCCGGTCGCACAGTAGAAATCAAGCCATCCATCGTTGTCCAAGTCTCCGAAGTTGTTCCCCATTGTATGGCAGATGCGGTTCAACCCCATCTTCTCGGTCACATCGGTAAACGTCCCATCGCGGTTGTTGTGATAGAGCCGTGGTTTGGTGCCGGTATTGGGAAGCCCGAGATAATCCGCCGCCACGTCGCCGACACCCTTTTCCAGGAAGTACCCAAACACCAACAAGTCCTCCCAACCATCATTGTCGTAGTCGAAAAAGAAGGTCCCAAAGCTCGGAAACTTGGTTTTTGGAATCCCTGCCCGTTCCGTTGCGTCACTGAAGTGCCAGAGTCCCGACGCATCCGGACCATCGTTGTGCAGCAGCACATGACCCCGGTCGCGAATCGATACATACAGATCTGGGCGACCGTCGTTGTCGTAATCCGCACAGGCGACTCCTTTGACAAACGCCGCGATTTGGATGCCGCACGCCGCCGCACACTCGGTAAACGTTCCATCTCCGTTGTTGTGGAACAGTTGGCAGCGATCGGGACTTCGCCCGTCGGTGGACTCGTGGCCAATGAACACGTCCAGCCAACCGTCGCCATCGAAATCAAACCACCGCGAGGTTTGGGAGGGATGCAGGCTCATCAATCCCGCCTCCTCCGTGACATCCGTAAACGTTCCATCGCCGTTGTTCCTCAGGAGCGACTTGGGCATCCGACCCGCGGTCGAGAGCCACCCGCCCCGCAACATCCAGATGTCGAGCAGGCCGTCGTTGTTGTAGTCGGTCTGCTGGATGTTCAACGCCCCCACTTCACCTACGAGCCCAGCCTCACTCGTGCGCTGGGTGAATGTGCCGTCCCCGTTGTTGTGGAAAAGCCGGAGCTGGCCATTTAGATCCCAGGCGGACACAACCACGTCATAGCGACCATCGTTGTCGAAATCATCGATGATCACACTTCCGGCAAGATCGTCGACGTCGAGCCCCAACCGGTCCCCGACATCAATAAAGCGCGGGAGCTCGTATTCGGACGCGAAACACTTCGGGGGAATTAAGAACTTGGCGGGGACCTTGTCGGGATATTCCCCCAGGGTCATGTGAGCGAGATTCAGCAGCCACCGCGCATTCAGGTCGTCGGGTGACTCGGCGAGTGAAGCGTTGAAGAGGGCAATGGCCCCACGCGATCCACGCGGGAGCAGATGAAACGCCTTGGGGCGAAGTGGAAACACACACGAATCGGCATTGCGGGTGGCCAGACAGTTTTCCTGTTCCCCAATTCGCAGGAATGCCATGGCCTTGCGCATTGTGAGCTCCCTTCGAGTGCGCTCATCGATCTCGAAGCTGCTCGCATCGGCCTCGTGTTCCAAAGCCTCGTAGGTGCTCAGCCCAAGATCAGGTCGCCCGGCCTGCATCTGCTGCAGTCCGAGTGAAAGCAGCAGGTTCAATCGCTTCACCAAGTTGGTCGTTTCGGTGAGGGTCTGCTGCATTCGCGCAACCACCCGGTCATTCATGTACGCCATCGAGTCAGGTGCCGCGTTGGTTCGGTATTCTGCAAGCCACCGAGCCATCTTCAACGTGGAGCGAGCAGGATTGCCCGGCGGTAGCGCTGCAATTCGCGACTCCAACGGAATGCAGATCGGATCCAACGTGATCTTCTCAGCATTCGAAACGCTCAAATCTAGGAGGCCCACGAAGAGGACCAAGCCTCCCCACCGCGTGGGGAACTTGCGGACAGAATCGTGTCGAGATGCAGAATCAACCATGGCGCCACGGATGTAGCGGCAGAGCTCCTCATTCACATTGGTAATGGGATGGAATCCTCCATTCTCGTGGCGAACCGATGGATTCTGGACGTGAGTAGATCAAGCGGGTGAAAGCTGCGTTTCAACTGCCAGCTGATATCTTTTCAGCCTGATTTCGCGTATTATTAGATTACGGTTGTAACTCTTTATTTGGATTGATTCCTGTTCCGGCAAACTGCTCGGTGCCGGATTTAGTCCACCAACTCCCGCCTGCGAGGCGTCACGTTTACAGGCGCGAATCATCACCGAGCGAGACGCGATTTCGCGGTGTCTGTTTTGCGTTTGGATCTTCCTTTTTCCTCTCCCGGCGGAGCGATTTCCGATGAAGTGGAGACTGTGGAAACACCGGAACCCTTAACGCCCGCCGGGGATGCCGAATCCTATCTCCTCGCCACACGGACCTGGCTCGAAGAGGCCGTGATTGGACTCAATCTCTGTCCGTTTGCCCGAGCCGTTTATGTTCGAGACCAGGTGCGCTTGGTCGTGAGCAGTGCAATCGATGAAGTGGCCTTGATGGCAGATCTGGAAGCGGAACTGAATCGTCTTCGCGAGATCCCCGCCGAGCGAATCGACACCACAGTCCTGATTCATCCCCACGTGTTGCGGTCATTCGAGGAGTACACCGCGTTCCTCGTCATTGCCGACGGGATTCTGGCCGGAATGCGCTTAAGAGGGGTGATCCAGATCGCAAGCTTTCATCCCGACTACGTCTTCGCGGGAACCGAAGCCAACGACGTAACGAACTGCACCAACCGCTCTCCGTACCCGATCCTCCATCTTCTGCGCGAAGAAAGCCTCGAGAGGGCCATTGCCTCTCATCCCGATACGGCACGGATCTACGAAGCTAACCGGGCGACGATGCGACGTCTGGGGCATACCGGATGGCAGGCACTTCGCAAGAGTGGTTCTTCGGCACGTGACCCGACAGACCCCCCGGCGATCGACAATGGGTGAACCCGTTGTGACCCTGGTGCGGTCTCATCCTTTCCCGGCCGAATCAAGGTCCGCGGATGATCCAGAGTGGCTTTCTGACGACCTGGCAAGCGGATCGAAGGCTAGAAAAAAGCCCCTGTTTTCAGGGGCTTTGAAGATGGTAGCGCGTGCGGGAGTTGAACCCGCCTCTCAGCCTTGAGAGGGCCGTGTCCTAGCCGATAGACGAACGCGCCGTACCGTGTTGATTCTGCGGAGGATCGAGATCCTGACAAGAGAAAGATGATCTCAATCCAAGAAACAAAAAACCGCTTCCATTGCTGGAAGCGGTTTTGAATCAGAAGCCGATTACTTGCGGCGGCTGATGAAGAGCAAACCACCGAGGCCGAGGGCGGCCAGCGCGTAGGTGGAGGGCTCAGGAGTGACAACAACAGCTCCCTTGACGAGGGCGCCGCCGGCGAAGCCAGCGTCAACCAAGCTGATCGGAGGGGTCGTGCCAGTGGCGAGGGTCACACCCTTGACGTCCACGCTCAGGTAGCCGTGCTTGGCAGCCGAGGCGGCAGCGAAGGTCGCGCCGACCGAGGAGTCCCACACGTGAACGGTGATCGTGGCAGAGCCGCTGGTGGCGACAGAGTCCGTGATCGTGCCGAGGGCAAAAAAGCCGTCTTTCACGAGCGAACCAGTAGCGAGAACCGTGGTGCCGTCGAGAAGCTCAACCTTGCCGGTCGTCTTCGAGAGGGCAGTCACACCGTCTTCACCGAAGACGCCGTTACCACCGAGGTTCTTGCCGCTGAACGCGCCCTGAGCGAAACCAGTGACGGTCAACGCAGTGGCACCGAGGGTTAGCAGATACTTTTTCATGTTCTTGATTCGATGTCTTGGAACTTCTTCAGGTCAGTTCACGGTGAAGTTACGGGCCCACTTGTTAGCAGCGGTGCTCTGAACCACCACACCTTCGCCAACTGCGAGGGAAGGAGAGGAGGGGAGATAGCCGACGCCATCAATGTAATCCGATTCAACGTACGCCTTGCCATTCCACTGGAAGACGGCGTCGCTGTCAAGGGCCTTGAAACCGAGGTCGGAGTCAATCTTGCCAGCCTGGGGAATCTTCGAAGCAACGAAGTTGAAACCCTTGACGAGCGAGATGTCCTGCTGACCGGTCAACACTTCACCGACGAGGGTGATGGTGGCATCGGCGGGAACCTGGACGAACACCGCAGTGCCAGGAGTGAGGGTGAAGTCGTCACCAACCCAGATGCCGCCGCCGACGTTGTCGAGCTCATTGAAGCCCTTGCCGGTCCAGCTGAACACAGCGGAATTCTCCGGAGTGTCATTGAAAACGGCAGTGGCCTTGTTACCGCTCTTGTTGTCGAGCGTGTTGCCAACCAGATTGAAACCCTTCTTGAGGGTCAACTTGGTATAGCCAACGATGTTGGAACTGACAGCTCCAAACGCCGTGGTGGCTCCGATCGAAGCCGCAGCAGCGAGAAGCAGAAGAGATTTGGTCTTCATGTTTTGGTTTAGAGTTATTCCGTGTGTGAGTGGAGCTTGTCGGCAGGTAAGGGGTGACGTCAACAGGTTTTTTCAGAGAACCACGGTATCTTCAGTGGAACCCGCGGGCATTTCGCCGCTAGACGGGAATTCCTGGAGCTCCGCCACTTTGGGTCCGTCCATGCGGATGCGAAACTGCGTCCCCGTCTTCTGACGCTCCAAGCGCTTAAAAAGAGCAGGATCCGTCCGCTTTTGGAAAATCACTTCTCCCACCCCCGACTTTTGACAGCAAAACAGCTTGGCATAGCCCTTGTAGAAACGAGGCGACCCTAGGAGGCGGGCCGTGTCGCCTTCTGGGGCTCCCGCTGTTTCCAAGGGCGGTACATGGACCTGTCGAGAGTCGCGCCGCTGCAGCACGAGGTAGCTGTAGGGCAGTCCACGCAGATCGATTCCCATGCGCTGCCCGAAACGAACCCAATCGCTGTCAGCGAAGATTCCGGATGGTGGCGCAGCAAAAAAGTGGCACCAATCGGACTGACGTTCTGGAGCACGAAGCCCGCAGGCATCTTGATGGGGGCACGGCGCAACCAGGCGAAACTGGGACTTCAGGGATTCGCGGAGGTCAATGAGTGCCTGACTATCCGCATGGGTTCCGGGCTCCACCCAGAGCACCGCGTCGAAGTGGCCAATCCAAGCCAGGAAGGCGGTTCGAGCAGCGGAGGGCAGTTCGTTCAACACATGACTGATGACCAAGGTGGTCCCTGTACCGGTCGCCGGGGGCACAGAAGCGTCAAACCGAGCCACGTCTAGGCCGGGGAACTCCCGTTGTGCCGCATCGACGGCAAACTGTTCGGCAAGTGGGGACCGATCGGAGACCCGGAGGGCCTGCAACCGGTCGCCTCCCCAGGTTCGCAGCAGACGGCGTCCAGCGATGCCACTGCCGCATCCGAAGTCGTAGACCGCGCCAATCGGAGGCGTCCACCCCGCCACGGTGAGCTCCGCCAGCACTGAATCCCACTTCCACCCAATTCGTTCCGCAAACGTGGCGTCGTAGCTGGCCAGGTCGCTCAGGCTGGTCCAATACGCGGCTTTTCCCGCCGATCCGGAGAGAAAGGCGGCACGCAGGCGTTCGAGGGCAGTCCAGTCCAGTGATTCCAGATTCATGAGTCACGCGCCCACGAGATCAACACCCAGGCGTTCCGCGAGACGCTGTCGGCGGATTCCATACGCATGGGCGAGCGCCCGAGCAGCGACAGCCGCACTGGCATCGCCCGCGTCACGGCAACGCACCGCAGAAATCATCAGGTTCTTGCCGGTATGTTCAGGTGAAATGAACTCGAACACCTGCGTATGGTAGCCTGCCCACTCTAACAATTCAGCCCGCAGCGCATCGGTGACAAACTCCGCCTGGCGTTCTCGAAAGATGCCGTGGCGCCAGGTGCGTTCCAAAACCGGGGGGGCCACCAGTTGCGGACGAATCTCTTGGTGGCAGCAGGGAGCCACAAGAATCAACGCTGCCCCCAATTGCACCCCACGGGCCAGCGCCTCGTCGGTGGCGGTGTCGCAAGCGTGCAGCGCGACCAGCACGTCGGCACGCCTCACCTCGGCGCTGGCGATGCTCCCCTCGATGAACTCCAACCCGGACATGCCGGTCGCGAGCGCGGCGGCGCGACACACCGAAACCAGCTCCGGGCGCTGCTCGATACCGCGCACCTGCCAGGGACCATCGGCACGTCGACGCAGATGTTCGGCGGCGGCGAAGGTTAGGTAGCCCTTGCCACATCCCATGTCCACCAGCACCCGGCCGGGTTCCTGGGAAAACCGCGATTCCGCATCGGCGAGCAGCGGATCCAGCAACTCAAGGAACCGGTGAATCTGGCGGAATTTGGACTCCATCCCTTTGGCCACCCGTCCGTCGGCGAGGGTCACGCCCAACCGTTGCAACCAGGTGGCTCCCGCGTCGACCTTCCGCGGACGTACGCGGTCGTGCTGGAGTGCGGCCGAATCCACCGCGGGAACCCCCGCCGACTTGCTGATGCGTGACCGCACGGTATCCCGGCATTCCAACTGGTAGCTCGCCAACGGCGTGTGAAGATGGCCGCTGGTGAAGTCGCGGCCCAGTTCCTCACGACAAAGGCGCGCCACCTCGGCCGCGGGAAGATTCTGAGTGAGATCCCGCCGGGGTTCGTGTCGAACCACGGAGTAGCACGGACCGGATTTCAGGATCACCGGGCGAACCTGGACCTGCCGCGCCACCACCGCGGTTCGAGGACCAGCCAGAACGAGGCGCACCAGCGTCCCGGACTCAAGCGCCTCATCCAGTCGGGCCAGGAACTGCCCGGCAGCATCACGATTCATCGCGCAGAGTGTCACCCGCACAGCGCCTGGCCACAATGGCAAGTCCACGGAGAAGCGTCGAAGCGCCCCTCAACCGCATTCAGGCGAGGATCTCCTCGATGACCTCCCCTTCTGAAATAGGAAGAGGCCGTCGTTGATGATTCAGCACTTCGGTTTGAGGCGACATGCCGAGCAAATGGAACATCGTGGCCGCGAGGTCATCCGGTCGGACCGGCTTGTTGGCCGGATACATGCCCCGACGGTCGCTCGCCCCATGGACATAGCCGCGTTTGACGCCACCACCAGCCAGGAGCGCGGTGTAGCAAAAGGGCCAGTGGTCCCGGGAGACACTCTTGTTGATCTCCGGGGTACGACCAAACTCGCCCATCCACAGCACCAACGTGGTGTCCAGCAAACCGCGTTCGTCGAGATCCCGCAGCAACGCCGGTAATGTCACGTTGGTTATGGGCAGGTGAAACTTCTCCACGATGGGATACATGCGCGTGTTGTTGAACCCGTGCGTATCCCAACCGCCGCCGGAATCGCTCTGACCGCCGATGGTTTCAGAAAAATAGACCGTCACGAACTTCACCCCGGCCTCCACTAGCCGCCGCGCCAGCAGGCACCCCTGGCCGTAGGTGGTGCGTCCGTAGCGATCCCGCACCTTCTCCGGCTCCTTTGATAAATCGAACGCGCTGCGCAGGCGATCGCTGTGGAGCATGGTCAGGGCGCGTTCGTAATAGGCATCGAGTCCACGCGCCGCAGCGGCGTGATCGAGCAGGTGCGATTGCTGATCGATGAGTTTCTGGATCTCGCGCCTTGCCGTCAGCCGCTCGAAGCTCATCCCGGCCGGCAGGCTCAGCTCCGGCAACGTGAAATCCGCAGCATTGGGATCCTTGAGCACCAGCAACGGGTCGTGTTCGTGGCCGAGAAAGCTGGCGTGCTGGCCGGGCGTGATGGCGCCGTCGCGGCACACGTGAGGATAGGCCACAAACGAGGGGAGCTCAGGCGACACCGGTGCGAGCGCGTCCACCACCGATCCGTAGGCCGGCGCGAGATCGAGGGTGTCGCGCAGCCGGATGTCGTCCACCGGCGGCGCATGCCCGGTCAGCGCGTAATAGCTGGCCGAGTTGTGATTGTTCATCGTGTGGTGCACCGAGCGCACCAGCGTGACCTTATCCATCACGCGCGCCACGTCAGGCAGCCGCTCGCTGACCTGGATGCCGTCGGCGCTCGATCGGATGGGCCGATGGGGACTGCGGATCTTTTCCGGCGCATCGGGCTTCATGTCGAAGAGGTCCACGTGGG
>JANXMD010000467.1 GCA_025354845.1 Verrucomicrobiota bacterium
AAAGTCCACGGCGGCCAAGACCTCCGTGTGTGAACGGATAAAGTCTCGCCAAGGAGTCTTCCGTTCCCGCTCTGGAGCTGGAAGAAGGCCATGACGTTCCAGAATATTGGCAACGGTCTGATGACTTACCTCATGACCCACGTTACTGAGGGCACCCACAATTCGGCGATAGCCCCAACTTCGATTCTCACGAGTGAACTTGAGGACTAGTTCCTCAATGGCGACCTCGATGGTTGGACGATCCGGGAACGAGCGGTTTTTGGAGCCGTCGAACTTCTTGGCGACCAGCCTGCGGTGCCGTTGAAGGTTTAGGCCTTGAAAACCATACCGACGGGAGTTGCTCGGGCCGCCCCAAGGTTCCTCCACCCCCCCTCAAATCTGACGGCGTCACCACGCTCAACCTGAAGACCGTGACCGGACATGTGGTGGTCGCCGAAATACGAATTGAACCGACCGAGATCCCGGGTCCGTAATGTGGCCATGAACGCTGTGTCCCCGGAGAAGAGTGTTCCGAGCATCTGGATCTCAATCCTGCCCGATTGATTGAGAGGTTGCGAAACGCATAATCTACGTGATACAGTTAAAGCATGGCTTTAGTTGCAAGACACAACGCACTCCGTCGATTGCAGACGGAAGTGCCCCGGGGTGCCCCGGTGGAGACCGCCCAACTGGCGGCGCTCGGGGTCTCGTCCGCCCTGGCTCACCACTACCTGAAGTCCGGTTGGTTGTGCCGGTTGGGTCGCGGCGTCTTCCGGTTTCCCAACGATGAGCTGCGCGAAGCCGACTGCCTGAGGTTTTTGGCGCGCCAGGTGGACGGATTTCATGTCGGCGGCAAGACCGCGCTCGCCTGGCGGGGCTTTGGGCACAACGTTCCGGCGCGGGAACCACTCTGGCTCTGGGGAAGCCGCAATCTGCGCCTGCCGGATTGGTTCACGGAACGTTTTCCCGCGCGTTACACCACCCGCACCCCGTTCGCCTCTGATCTGCCGGTAGGAATGGGACTGGAGCCGCTCCCGGAACAATCGAATGGCGTGCCGGTTTCCATCCCCGAACGTGCGCTGCTCGAAATGCTCAGTGAGGTGGGTATCCACCAAGGAGTTGAGGAAGCGAAGAACATCCTGGAAGGGGTCCGCTCGCTGCGCCCGGAGGTTCTCGCGCTGCTCTTGAAACACTGCCAGCGCGTCAAAGCGGCACGGCTG
The DNA here is from genome assembly GCA_025354845.1 of Verrucomicrobiota bacterium. Classification (GTDB taxonomy): domain Bacteria; phylum Verrucomicrobiota; class Verrucomicrobiia; order Limisphaerales; family UBA9464; genus CAIVQB01. The sequence continues at coordinate 1,200 of JANXMD010000467.1, forward strand.
TGTGTCCATTGGGCCGAGGAGTTGCAGCTGCCTTGGGCTGAGACAGCCCGAAAGGCGGCGGCACAACACATGACCGGCAGCCGGTGGTCGGCCCGGCTTAAGAGCGGAACGCGGCTCAGCCTCTCCTCCTGATGGATGCTAACTACATCGACGCGGTCCGGCTGCTGCTCGAAGCGATTCCGGTCGTGTTCCAAGAACCTCGCTTCGCCATGAAAGGCGGAACTGCGCTCAACCTTTTCGTGCAGGATCTGCCGCGTCTGTCCGTCGACATTGATGTGGTCTTCACCGACCACACCGCTTCGAGGGAAGCCGCGCTGCGTCGAATTGGCGCGGCCTTGGAAGTCGCCCGGAACGAATTGAACCGCCGGGGACTTCAGGCTGAGTCACCGGTCCGTACCCAGGGGGACGAATCCAAACTCTTCCTCCGCCGTGGGCGGCAACAGGTCAAGGTCGAGGTCAACCATGTGTTCCGGGGGACGCTCCTGCCGGTCCAATCGCTGACGCTCACCCCGTCGAGCCGTCGTCTCTTCACAGCCGAGGTTCAAGCTCCGGTGCTGGCCACGGCGGAGCTTTACGGGGGCAAGCTGGTCGCGGCCTTGGACCGGCAACACCCCCGTGACCTTTTCGACGTCCATTGCCTGTTTGAGGGCGGTGGTCTTACCGACGAGATAGTCGAATGTTTTGTCGCCTACCTGGCCGGGCACAACCGGCCGGTGCATGAAGTGCTTTTCTCCCGCGACCAAGAGCTCGCCATGCCGTTCGAGAACGAATTCTGGGGCATGGCCCGGAATCCGGTCGAACTGCCGGCCTTGGGCGAGGCACGGCAGCGACTCCGCCAAGAACTGCGTTCGCGGCTCACCGAGAACCACCGGGAATTCCTGCTCGGGCTGGTGCGCGGCGAACCGCCGTGGGAAGCGATGCATTGCCGGCATTTGTCCGAACTGCCCGCCATTCGCTGGAAGTTGCAGAACCTCGCGAAGCTGAAGCGTTCTGCTCCGGACAAATTTGAACGCCAAGCCCGTGAGTTGAGCGACGGATTCGGAGGCTGAGCCTGCGTCCGAATCCTCGCTCGTTTCGACACCCGTTGCGACTTCGCAGCTTTCCTCCATCCATTCGCCAGTGACCTCAAGCCGGGGCTAGGATCTTGGCCTCGGGCGCGGGACAGATTTCTGGTTGGGCGAGCACTGGGCTTGGGAAACGGATTTCGCGGCTGAGGTCGATCGCCTGTTGGGATTCGTAGGCGGAGAGGGGAGGCACCACCACCTGGGCTTTGCGGGCGTAGGCCCGATGGACGGCCTTGCTGTTGTGCCCGAGCGCCTCTTGCGCGAAGCGCTCGGGATCGCCGCAACGGCGGGCGCGTTCCGCCCACGCGTAGCGGTAGGAATGGAGCGACA
>JANXMD010000519.1 GCA_025354845.1 Verrucomicrobiota bacterium
GTTGCTCCACGGTGGCGATACCCGGGTTGGTGCGGAGGGCGGTGGCGATCTGGATTCCAAGCCGGCGCATTTCCGGAAGGCTCGTCCCGGGGGCCGCGGAGACCTGAAGCACGAAATGGCCTTCGCGGAACTCGGGGATGAAATCGCCTCCCAGTTTTCCGAGCCGTGCGCCGGCGATTAGCGCCAGCAGGGTCACGGCCAGTGCGGGCAGCAGCGGCCGATGCATGAGGAGGTGCAGCAGTCGCGAATAGCCGCGTTTTAGCGCCGTCTGGACTCGCGACTCGGGTTGCGCTCCCCGAGCGCCGCCCAGGAAGATCAGGGAAAGCGCGGGCGTGACGGCGAGCGCCACCGCCATCGATGCGAGAATGGCCAAGATGTAGCTCAACGCCAGCGGTGCGAAGAACTTCCCCTGCAATCCGGGCAGGGTGAGCACGGGGAGGAAGACCAGCGCGACCACCACCGTGGCAAACACCACAGCGGTCCGCACCTCGAGCGACGCGTCCAACACCACCAGCGCGGCCGCCCTGGGCTTCTCGCTCGCGGCGTTCTCCCGGAGTCGGCGCAGGATGTTTTCCGCGTCAATGATCGCGTCGTCCACCACTTCTCCGATGGCGATAGCCAGGCCGCCGAGGGTCATCGTGTTGAGCGTGATGCCGAATCGCTCCAGCAGCAGCGTGGCCGTGACCAGCGACAGCGGGATGGCGGTCAGGGAGATGCACGCCACCCGCAGATTGCCGAGGAAGAGCAGCAGCACCGCGGCCACTAACGCGGCTCCCAACCACAGCGAATGGCGGATGTTGGCCAGCGAGGTTTCGATGAAGCTGGCCGGCCGGTGAAGTCGCGGATAGAGCGTGATGCCCGCCTGCTTCAATCCGGGTTCCAGATCGGCAAGAGCGGCCTCGAGATCGTGGGTGACGTCGAGCGTGCTCGCGCCAGGTTGGCTCGACAGGGTGAGCAGAACACCGGGGCGGCCCTGGATCAGGGCGTCGCCGTAGCGGGGTTCGGCGCCGGCGCGAACGGTGGCGACGTCGCGCAGGCGCACAGGGACTCCGTTGTTGGTCGACTGAAGGATAACGGTGGATCCCAATTGCTCTGCGTTCAGGGCCTGTCCCTCAGTTTCGAGGATGATCCGTTGGTTGGCATTCTCGATGAATCCGGCGGCCAGGACGCCCGTGGCTTGGCGGGCCGCTGCCACGACGTCGTTGAGAGCGATTCCCCGGGCGCGCATGGCTTCGGGTTGCACCTGAATCTGCCACTGCCGCACCTCGCCACCGAACACGCTGCACTTCGCCACTCCGGGAACGGCCAGCAACTTCGGCTTGAGCGTCCAGTCGGCGAGGGCCCGGAGTTCCATTGGGGTCTGCTGATCGGAAACCAGACCGAGCTTGAGAAGGTCCATCGTGGACGAGGTGAGCGGCGTCATCCGCGGCGCCTTCACTCCCGCGGGCATGCGTCCCGAGAGACTCCCCAACTTCTCGGCGAGAAGTTGGCGCGAAACCAAGACGTCGGTGCCATCCCGGAAGACGGCGGTCAGGATGGAGAGACCCTGGATCGATTCCGAACGCAGAGACTCCATGGCGCCGAGCCCGAGCAGTTCCGTCTCGATGGGCAGGGTGACGCGCGTCTCGACCTGCTCCGGAGAGAAGCCGGGGGCCTCGGTTTGGATGGTGACCTGTGGCGGAACGAAATCGGGAAAGACGTCCAGCCGCGCGCGCGCTGCCGACCACAGTCCGTAGGCCGTAAGCACCATCGCCAGCGAGAGCACAGCGCCTCGGTGACGGAGCGAAAAGCGGATGAGAGCGGCGAGCATGGGAGGTCGGCGTGGCCGTCGATCAGTCGGCGTCGGCCGGCTTGGACGCTGCAGACAGCAGGGCCTGGGCACCGGTAATGACCACCTTTTCGCCGGTCTTGAGGCCCGATTCGAGGAGCCATCCTGCCTCGGTCGAGCGGAGCAGGGTCACAGAACGTTTTTGGAACACCTCGGCGCCGGTTTGCACGAACACCGCGGCGGTCTCGCCGGTGCGGACCACAGCGGAATCGGGCACCAGCGTTCGATTGGCATTCGGCTTACCGCTCGGAACCCACCCGGTAAGTGCGGTGCCAGCGGGGAGCGTTCCGCTCGAGAGGAGCCCCAGGTAGCCCGCACCCAGAAATTGGGGGTCCGCGGCCGCTGCGCGTCCGAGGATGGTGACAGTGCCGGCGGTGTCGTCGCGTCCGATCGCGGTAACGCGGGCGGATGCGGGAACGGCGACTGGAATTCGGTCGGCGGCAAGGTCGAGGCGGACCAGCACTTGTTGTCTGGAGCCGAGTCGTTGCAGGAGCCCGGAAAGATCCTGAAGCTGGAGCAGCTCGGGGCACCAGGTGGTGTCGATTCGCGCCCGCAGGGAGCCGACCTGCGCGATGTCCCGCTTTCGGGCGGCCTCGGCCTGTTCCAGCATCCGAGCGGAAGCGTTGCGGTCCTGTTCGAACAATCCCTGGATGCGCTTCCATTCCTGTTCCGAGGTCGCCGCCGTTGCGGAGGCGGACTGAAGCTCGGCGACGAGGCTGAGCAGGGGCCCCGGATCGAGCACGCGTCCGAAGGCGTCGACCTCTTCGGCCGCCGACACCTCGGTGGCCGCTGCGATTTTCAATCCCAAGGTTTCCTGCGTCGCCTTCGACACTTTCAATTCGCCTTCGGCATGGTTCTCGGTGTCGGAGTGGGTGGCTTCCTTCGACGCCTCGGCAGCGTGAGCATGGGGCGCGTCCTGAGATGCAGATCGCGATAGCCACGCGCGCATGGCGAGGGCTCCCACCGCAAAGGCGGCCAGGGCACTGAGCAGAGTTTTCATGGCGAGGGAGCGAAAATGGGAACGGGCACGGCAGGGGGAAAGGAGGAAGCGTCCAACGGCCGTTGGATGGCATTTTCCCAAGCGGATTCGGCGAGCGCGAGTCGAAGGTCGAGATC
>JANXMD010000532.1 GCA_025354845.1 Verrucomicrobiota bacterium
CGGGTTCCTCCGAATCTTTCAATCCGGAATCGCGGGTGGGGAACCGCGCCGCTACGAGCCGCCCAGTGGCTACGAATATAGTTGGAGTGGACAGTAACCCGGGGGATTCAGCGGAAGGCGCGATGCGGCGCCGGGGTCCGAGTGCGATTTGAGCTTGCGCCAGAGTCACGAAGACGCGGAAGTGAATGCGGTTCCCGCCGTGTAGTCTTCAGTCGGCACCGAGCAGGACGAGTGACCTCATGCTCATGGAAGACGGCCCTCAATCCCCAACGTCCGCGCCTTGCCCTCCCCGCGCGACTCGCGACCTTCAACCTGATCCCTTCCGTGAGGCGCGGCAGAAGGAGGGGGTGCTCTCCTGTGAGTTCCAGGGGTCCACGATTCCCATGATCTTGCGGCATGCCGAGGTTCGACAGGCGGCCAAGGAATGGCAGACCTACAGCTCCGACGCGCCGTTCCGGGCGCCCATTCCCTCCGAGGAGGATGTCCGCACGATGCGTCAGATCCCCGTCGAAACCGATCCGCCGGACCACACGGAGTACCGCGAGATCGTCGAGCCGTTCTTCCGTCGGCCCAAGGAGCCGGAAATGATCGCGCAGGTGGAGCGGCTCATCGACGAGGCGATCGTCGATGCCGTCTCTCGCGATTCCATTGAAATCGTTCGCCGCTTCGCCCTACCAATCCAATCGCGCGCCCTCGCCCTGCTGCTCAACGTGCCGATGTCCGAGGCGGAGACCTGGATCAGCTGGGGCATCCACGTGTTCCGCGACGGCGGCGACGGTCAGAAGAAGGGCGCCGCGCTGGAACGCTATCTGCACGCCCAATTGGATCGCGCCGAGGCCGCGCCGGGAGCGGACTTCTTTAGCGCCCTGACTCAGGCCCAATTTCGGGGCCGACCGCTGACTCGCGAGGAAATGATGGGCTATGCGAACCTCACCTTCGCCGGCGGTCGCGACACCATCATCCATTCCATTTCGACGGTGATCGCCTACTTGGGCCGTCATCCCGAGGCTCTGGAATCTTTCCGCGGTGAACCGAGCCGCGCGGTGTACGCCTCCGAGGAATTCTTCCGAGTACTCACGCCCCTGACCCACATCGCGCGCACTTGTCCTGTGGATTCAACCGTCCATGGCATCCAGGTGCCGGCTGGAGAACGCGTCTCGTTGTGCTGGGCATCGGCCAACCGCGACGAGACGGTGTTCGACGCGCCCGACGAAATGCGACTCGATCGAAAGCCCAACCCGCATCTGGCATTTGGCGCCGGTCCCCACATCTGTCTGGGTGCCCCGCACGCGCGATTGATCACGCGAACCCTGATTCAAAAATGTGCGGAAAGGCTCGCCGCCGTGACGATCCTCGACGGCCAGGAACGCTTTGAGAACGAAGCCCGCTACCGCCGTGCGGTCGGCTGGGACGACTTGACGGTCCGTTTCACGGGGTCCTGAACCGCCCGTCACCGGGGAGGGACAACCCGCCGCCAATCCGCCGGCCCTGATTGTAGTGGGTTCCAATCTGGGCATCGAATTCAACTCGCCCGGCTTCGAACAACATCACGATGTCCGAGCCGCCAAAGGCAAAGAACCCGAACTCCTCACCCTTGAAGAGGTCGGCTCCCTCCTCTGCGGTCAGGGTCACCGAGGACACCTGCGCCATGCCAATGGGCAACACGGCGACAACGCCCAACGGTGAGTCGATGACGATGAGACCCCGGTCCTGGGCGAACTGAAAACCGGCGCCGTCGACGACTTCGAAGGTGCCGTCCGGCTTTCGAATCACATCCATTCGAACACTCCCGGGAATCTTCCGGGCCTCCAGGATTCTGCCTCCCACCGGAACGTGAAACCGGTGGTAGTCGTTCACGTTGAGAAAACTGTGGGTGAAAATCCCGCCGCGGAACCGGTCTTGAAAGGGACTTCTCTTGAGAAGATCGAGAACGGACCATTTCAATCCCTTGACCCGGATTGTCGAGTGTTCATCGATGGGCCAGTGACCCATAAACACGCTGTCGGCGGGCGAGAGGACCACGCGGTCGTCACAAAGGCCCGCCAATGGGCGCTTCCCGGGGCGGACCTGCCGGGCGAAGAAGTGGTTGAAGGTCAGCCACCCACTCGGTGTGACCTGGTAGTCGGCGATGTGGTAGCTCGGATTCGATTCAAAGCTTGGGATCGCCTTCGCCGATTCCGGCGTGTCCAGGAACCGTCCCCAGTCCATGGCGAAGCTCACCATCCAGCGCTGGAACGCCTCATCTCTCTGAAGGATCCCGGTGGGCGACTGGGCGATGAGAAAGTAAAACTTGAGAATGGCCGGCTGCAGCGATCGGTCGGTGGGAATCAACACCACCATCTCATTCACGAATTCAAAATACTCGAGGAGGGAACCGACGCCGGGTAGCGCCGCAACGCGGATCGAATCTTCCACGGCGGATTCGAGGTCAGGCCTTGCTTCCAAGAGAGCGATGAGGTCGTCAACGATGGGTTGGTGAGGGGTCATGATTGGGAGCGTGGGATCTTCCTGATTCTCAGAAACTGAACGTGGAGAGATCTCGTCCATTGGACCATGGGGTGAAATCCGGATGAGGCCCGGCCCGAAGTGCGCTTCAAAGTGTGTCGGGATGGCTTGAGGGCAAAAACGGCGTCGCCAAAGGACGTGGAGAATCCGTCGAAACCAATCCAGGCCAATCCACGTCAATCGTGGGACGCCTCCGACGCAACCGTTCGGAGCGGGACCCTCCCTTCACCGGGGATGGACAACTCGCCGACGACCACTGACTCTGCGTTCAAACCCAATGCGGCCTCGTCACCAGGGATAACGGCCTTGGCGCAGTGCCGCAGGTCCAGGGTGTCCCTGAATCCAATGAAACGAGTCGTTCACCTCCTGATTTGGTTAGCCCTGTCCCTTTCCCTCGGGACTTCCGCGAGCCGCGCGGATGCGCCCAAGCTGGTGCTCACCATCGCCGTGGACCAGATGCGCTACGATTACCTCGAACGATTTGATTCTCATTTTTCCCGCAACGGCTTCCGGCTTCTTACCAAGCGTGGCGCCTTCATGACCTTTGGCCGTTACAACTACGTCCCCACCGTGACCGGCCCCGGGCATGCCAGCTACCTCAGCGGCTCGGGACCTGCGGTTCATGGCATCCTGGGAAACAGTTGGTTCAACAAGAAAACCCGCAAGGAAATCGGATGCGTGGCGGATTCCTCGGTTCAGGGCGTCGGCACCACCAATTCATCCGGTCAGGCTTCTCCGCGCAACTTCATCGGAGCCACCCTCGCCGATCAGCTTCGCCTGCAATTTGATTCCAAGGTCATTAGCGCGTCGCTCAAGGATCGCGGGGCCATTCTCCCCGCGGGCAAAAAACCCACCGGGGCCTATTGGTATGACGGCAAGACCGGCCGGTTCATCTCGAGCACCTACTACATGACCAACCTCCCGGCCTGGGTGGAGACGTTCAATGATCGGAAGCTGCCCCAAAGCTACGATGGTAAGATGTGGGAACGCCTGCTTCCCGAGAACCAATACCAGTTCGCGGATCGCGGCTCGGGCGAGGGGCACCTGGATGGCGAAACCAACACCGTCTTCAACCATCTGGTTACGGTTTCCACGAACGGCTTCGTGAATTTCTTTCCGACTCCCTTTGGCGACGAGTACACGACGGAGTTTGCGCTCGCAGCCATCGATGCCGAGGAACTCGGCCAGCACGGACGTCCCGACATGTTGTGCCTGTCGTTCTCCTCGCTGGACGGTAACGGCCACAAGTTCGGGCCCTATTCGCAGGAGATTCAGGACCAGGTGGTGCGTCTCGACCGGCAACTGGAACGGCTCTTCAATCATCTCGAGCGGCGCCTGGGTCTCGACAATGTGGTGATCGTGATGACTGCCGATCACGGCGTGGCGCCCAACGTGGAGTATTCCAAGTCCAAGGGACTGGATGGCTCCTCGGAAGGCGGCGCGTTCATGACTGACTTGATGACCCAGCTCGATAAGCAGTACGGCTCGGGAAAATACTTTCTCTCCCCCACGCTCTTCTACGGGAACCTGTACCTGAATCACGAGACTCTGCGCGACAAGCAGCTTTCCGCGACCGTGGTCACCTCTTTCATCCGGGAGTACGCCTTGAGCACCGGTTTGTTTCAGGCGTGCTTCACCCGGGAACAACTCCTCAACGGACAGGCGCCGGGCTGGATCGGTCAGTGTGTGTTGAACGGGTACAATGCGGAACGAAGCGGGGATCTGGTGCTGGTCACCAAACCGTTTGCGCTGCCCGGCAGCGGCAAGACCGGCACGACGCATGGCACGCCGTATTCCTACGACACCCGGGTGCCCATTCTCTTTTTCGGCAAGCCCTTCAAACCCGGGCGTTATGCCGATGCCTTCTATATCACCGACATCGCCGCGACCCTCGCCTCGGCACTGCATTGCGAAGAACCCCCGGGATCGATCGGCACACCCTGCGTGCGGATTCTCGCGCCGTGAGCGAGCGGTTTGTATCCCGCGCCTCCGGGTCGCTTAGCTTGGTCGGGGTCCAGCGCCGTCGAGAGGATCGTCGATGCTACAAAGATTCCGCCCCGAACCGGGCTGCGAATTGTAGGGCACCTCGCTACATTTCAAAGCCTACGCAAGGAGGGCGTCGATAGGCTTTCCCTTGCCATCCTTGGTCACGTAGAAGGGGCGGCCTTCGGTGACGTAGTTCGTGTCGGCGCGGATGCCGAGCGCCTTGTAGATCGTGGCGTACACGTCGATGAGCGGGACTGGATTCTCCACCGCAAGCATCGGGTGACGGTCGGCGGTCTTGCCGTGGACGTAGCCCTTTTTGAATCCGCCGCCGAAGAAGGTCATGCAGTTGCAGCTACTGAAGTGACCGTGGAAGCCGTACATCTTCTCGTTGGCGATGACCAGTTCGTCGCCGGTGTGGCGTTCCGCAAATCCCTCGGTCTCGGAGCCTGCCGACGGAGCGCTGGCGATGGTGCGGCCGAATTCGGTCATGATGCAGACGAGAGTTCGTTCGAGGAGTCCTCGTTCCTTCAGATCGCGAATCAACTGTGCGATTGGGCCATCAATTTGGCGCTTCATCTCCTTCATGCGACGATGACCGTTCTCGTGCATGTCGAATCCTTGGAAGGGTCCGTACTGATACTCGACCTGCACAAAGCGGGCGCCGCGTTCCACCAGACGCCGCGCGAGCAGGAGTCCGTTGCCGAAGCGTCCCCCGTTGAAGTAGCCAGGATCGAGCTGCTCGGAGGCGGTGATCTTTGGTTGATAGGCTGCTAGGACCTCGGGCTTCTCCTCGGTCGTGAAATTGAACGCGGCCTTCACCGGCGAGTCCATCATCGCCCGGGCTTCCTCCATCGTCTTGAGATGCTCCTGCGCTTTGGGCGAATCGCGGAGCTCGGCGGCCGACATCGCGGCAATTTCCTTCAGGAGAGTTTGGCGACGATCCAGGCGGTCCAGGGTCATCCCAGCGGCGGCGTTGAGGGTTGCCATTCCCTTGGACGGGTCGGGGATCATGAACGGCGCGTGGTTCACGCCGTAGAATCCGGGGCCGAGGTATTCGCTGATGAACAGTCGTTCGGCGTCGGAGGTGTCGATGTCGCGTCCGAGGTAAATGTAGGGCGGCACGCCGGGATTTCGCCGGCCCAGGGTGCGTCCAACCACCGCGCCGATGCTCGGTGCCTTGACCCCCACCGGGAACAGGTAACTGGTCATGGCGTAGTGCTGCGCCTTGAGATGAATGGCCCCAAACTTGGTCTCGTTGGTGAGGCTTCGGAGGATCGTCCCTTGATCCAACACTGACGCGATTTGCTCCAGTCCTTCGCCGAGAAACACGCCGTCGGCTGCGGTGGGAATCTTGGGACAGGTGCCGAGCAGTTCACTGCCCTTCATGCCGGCGCGAAACGGAGTGTGCTGTTTCGGGTCCCACAGGTCGGTCTGCGCCATGCCGCCGGGGAGCCAGATGAGGATCATTGAGTCCGCCCTGGGAGTGATCGGTGTCTTGGCCGCCGCAGCGTCCTCCGCGGCCAGCGTCGTCCACGAACCAACGCCAGAAGCGCCGGCCGCGGCGGCTAGGACGCTGGTTTGAAGGAAGGTGCGGCGGTCCAGCTGGGTCCTCATCGTATGTATTGGAATTCAGGGCTGACGAACAATGCCCACAGGACGTCGCCGAGGGCTTCCTGGTGGTCGGACTTTCCGGACGGTCCCGAAAGATGGCGGGCGATCCGCTCGCGTTCGGTCGCGCTTGGTGGTCGGCTCAAGGCGATCCAGTAGATCCGTTCTGCGGTTTGGGCGGGGGTTTCGTCGGACTGCAAAAGTCCAGCGGCAGTCTCGGGGGCGTAAACGAGGCGCTGCAGTTCCGGACCGTTCAACAATTCCAGCGATTGCACGACGGCGGTGTCGTCGGGGCGACCGGTACTGACTTCACTACGTGCCGCCGGACGTCCCAACGCGCGGCTCAGGGGGGTCGAGTCGTCTTTCCGGAAGGCGCGGTCGTCGTTGTTCCAGGAGCTACGGGTCGCCGACCGAATGCTGTCGAGCCATTGCTCAGCGGTCAGGCGTCGCAGGGTCGGGGAACGGAAGTAGCGCGGCTCGCCGGGCTTCAAGATGTCGAATCGATCTGCCCGGTCGGGATGGTATGCGGTCTGGTAGGTGCGGCTTGTCAGAATCAGTTGAATGGTGTGACGCAGGTCGAAGTCATGGCGGATGAGATCCTGCGCGAGCCAGTCGAGCAATTCGGGATGACTTGCAGGCTGGTCGTTTCGAAAATCATCGGCGGGCTCGATCAGTCCAAGCCCCAGGTAACGCTTGAAAAGCCGATTGACGATGCTCTTGGAGAAGCGCGGGTTCAGCGGATCGACGAGCATCTGTGCCACCCGATGAAGGCGGTTGGTCACGTCGGAGGGAACCTCCATCGGCAGACCCGCGAGCTCGAAGGGGAACCGCGCCGGGATGCGCTGCCCGGTATGTGTTTCGCAACGGATCAGTTCCAGATCCCGCGGACCGAACATGCCGGCGAAGGCCATGAATCGGGCCTGCGGCCACTCCTTATTGAGGAAGTGACTGTGGCAGCTGGCGCATTTCATCCCGGTGCCGAGAAACACCTGACTGACGTTGGCGGCGCTCTGCAGGGATTCCTCGTGGGTTTCGTTCTTGATGTAGCCGCTCACCACATGACGACCGTTCGGCGTGTATTCCTTGGGACGCCGGTAGCCGGGGAGCGTGGGGTCGATCAGTTCGGCGACCAAGAGATCGAAGGCCTTGTTGGATTTGAAACTATCGAAGATCCATTGACGGTGATTCCCACGGGAGCCGATGCCGCCGTTTATATCGGTCGATGAACTCGCGAGCGCATCCTCCCAGAATGGAGTCCAGTGTGCGGCGTACTCATTGGTACGCGCGAGCAGGCGATCGATGAGCTCCGTCCGCTTGTCGGGGGACGGATCGGCCACGAAGTCGCGAGCCTCCTGAGCCGGGGGAATGAGACCGGTGATGTCGAGGTAGACCCGTCGTGCGAACGTGGAGTCTTCGCATCGCGGAGGGGGCGACTGGGCTTCCGGGAGCTTCGCCTCGCGCCATTTCGCGGTGATGAAGGCATCGATGGGATTCCCCGGGCTTGGTGGTGGGGTCTGGGGTGGTAGAAAAGTGGTCCGGTAGCGACGTGTCCGAGCGAAGCGTTCCTCGGGTGTTAACGCGTCGTAGAGTAGGCCATCGAGCAAACGCTGTGCTTCGGGGCTCTCCTGCTTGGTGAAATGCCGGATGTCGCTGCCGACCGGCGATGCCCCAGTGGTCGAGTCGTCCGCCGCGCCGGCGGCGATCCATTGTCGGATCAGATGCAATTCGTCTCCGCTGAGGGCCGGAGACCCTTTGGGCATCTGCGGAGCGTCCGCGAGGCCGCGGATGTGCCGCACCATCGGGCTGTCATCAGGCTTCCCAGGAATCACCGCTGGGCCATCCTTTTTCCCACCTCTTACAAGTGTGGCGAACGACGTAACGTCGAGATCGGCCTTGTGATCTTCGGTGGAATGACACTCGACGCAGGCGTTGATTAGAATGGGCCGAATGTCGCGATTGAAACTCACCCGAGCCGCGGCCGAGGGATCGATCGGACGAAGAGGGATATCCACGCGCGGTTTTCTGACCTCCGCGGCCTGGGTCGCGACGACTAGCACCAAAACCCCGGCAATGGCGCGAAGGCTCAGACGGTGGACGTGGCCGGTTGCGGTTTGGAATCGGGGCATGCGAAGCGGAATGACGGCAGCGAGGCGCTGCTTCGGTCAAGTCTTGGGAAAAAGGGAGCGACGGGTTGGGAGTCTTTTGTTGAAGAGCGGCCTTTCTTGCGGTTTCGGTTGCCCGCTCCGGCCCAACACCGCAGCGAATTCCCAAAGGTACCAATCCTGTTACCGAGTAACGATTGCCGCACGTGCGACAACCATTCAGAAACTGAAGCCTGTTGAGAAACAGCATTCTCGGGCCCTGAACGTCGGACTCTGCAACCAGCAAATCCGACGCTCACGAAATTCGGCTCCGAGGCCTCAACGCAACTGGAG
>JANXMD010000550.1 GCA_025354845.1 Verrucomicrobiota bacterium
AGCGAGTGAGCGATTGGCGCCCTTCGAAGGACGCCACGAGCTCCGACGAATGAATTTTACCGAGGCCGGGACGTTTGTTCCGGCAGGAAGCTGTGCCGGGGCACTGCTTGATCTCGGTGTGAGTTCACACCAGTTGGACACCGCGAGTCGGGGATTTAGTTTTCAACACGAGGGGCCTCTCGACATGCGCATGTCACCGTCAAATCCCGTCACCGCGGCCTCTGTCGTCAACGCCTGGCCCATCGAGGACCTCATGCGTCTCTTCTGGGACAACGGCGAGGATAACGGCCGGCGCATCGCCCGGGCCATTGATCAAGAGCGTCAGGCTCGTCCCTTTGAGACCACGAGTCAGCTCGCGGCGGCGGTGGCGCGCGTAAGTCCTCGCGGACCCCGCGGCAAGGACCCGGCCACCCGGGTGTTCCAGGCGTTGCGCATCGCGGTGAACGACGAGCGTGGTTCCCTGGAGCGGGGCCTGCATGCGGCATGGTCGTTGCTCGCGCCGGGTGGGGTGCTGGCGATCATCACCTTTCACTCGGGCGAGGACCGTCAGGTGAAGGATTTCTTCAAAGTCGAGTCACGTGACTACGACCTGCCTCCCGGTGAGGACGATTTCCCTCACCTGCGTCAGCCCCGTTCTGCAAGGGGGCGGATGGTGCAACGCAAGGCGATCGTCCCCTCGGAGGCGGAACTCCACCGCAATCCCCGCTCGCGCAGCGCGCAGTTGCGAGCCCTCGTCAAACTCTAACCGATTCCTACGCCATGGCCCGCAATCAAAGAAAGGGTGCCCAAGCCCTCCGCTGGCAGACGCTCGGCTTTGTGCTGTTCGCGGTCGCGTCCCTCGCCGGCATGACCCTCGGCTACGTGCTCCAGCGCCGGGCGCATCATCATCTTGGCTATCAGTTGGAAAAACTTGAACGGCAGGTCCAGGGGTTGAACGCGGTGCTCGACCAGCGCCGGATCGTTCACACCCGGCTGTCGTCGGCCACAGAGCTTCGATTGCGGATCCACGAGTTGCACCTCGACCTGACCAACATCGTCGCCTCCCAGCGTCTTTTTGTGCAGACGCCGCAGGCCCGCGCCCTGGCCGCTGCCGGCCCGACCCCGACGGCGCCGTCGCCGTCGCCGGGGTTCCCGTCCGGAGAGGTCTCCGCCTTCCGTCCGCCGATGGCCGCTGCCGGTCGCTAAATCGTCTCGAACCCTCATTCCCATGACCCCGCAACGTCCCAATCGACGAATCTGGTGGCTGGCCGCCCTATTTTCGTTGGGCTTTGCCGCACTGGGGGCGCGGCTGGTCTTTTTGCAGGCGATCCAGAAGCCGCGTCCCTCGGCGCACTCGACCGCGGCGACCTATCGACGCGTCATCAACCCGGCGCGCCGCGGCTCGATTCTCGACGTAAATCTTTCCCCAATGGTGGTGTCGCAGTTCGTGGTCACCGTGCACGCCGATCCCGTCAAGATCGGGACGCTCGGCCCCGAGTTGGCGCAGGTCACGTCGCCGATCCTGGGACTCGACGCCCCCGAGGTGCTCCGCCGTTTCCAGCCTGAAACGTTTCGTCAGACGGTGACCAACTGGCTGACCCAAGGCACCACCCGCGTTCCGTCGATGGAAACTCGGACCCGGGTGCGTCACGACAATGGCGTCGTTACCAACCTGCCGGTGGATCGGTGGAATCAGTTGGAAGCCTTGCTGGCGACCAATCGGTTCAAGCCGGAGTGGGATCTGTCCGTCGCCTACACCAACGCCGTTCAGAACGGTCGGAAGGCTCGGAAGTTGGTTCCATGGTGGAATCTGCCGGCCCGCATGCAGACCGCCAAGCAGGTGCGTCAGCAGCTGAGGCCGATGACGCTTGAGCTGGCGCAGCTGCGCAGCAACGTCGCGGAATGCCGTGCCGCCGGCCTTTATGCCGAGATGTTTGAGCTCCGGTCCTATCCGCTGGAGCATCGCGGAGTCCACCTGCTCGGCTACACCACCAACAGCTGGGACCCGGCGCCTCCGGGCGGTCGCATTCCGGTGCGAGTGGTGGGAGCCGCCGGAATCGAACAGCGATTTGATCGCGAACTTCAGGGCTCCAACGGTCTGATCGAAACCCAGCGGGCCGGCGGACGTGAACTCGTGCCGCTGCGCCAGCGCGAAGTGGAGCCGAAGGACGGGCTGAATATCGTTCTGACGATTGATGCGAACATCCAGTCGCTGGTGGAGGAGGCATTGGACTACGGCATGGAAACCCTGCGTCCCAAGGGGCTCACGGCCATTGTGGTCCGGCCCAAGACCGGCGAGATCCTGGCGCTTGCCAACCGGCCCACCTGGAATCCGAATTCGCGGCATATTCCGAGCTTGGAGGCGTTGAAGAACCGTGCCGTCGTCGAGCCGGCCGAACCTGGATCCACCTTCAAGATTGTCACCTATTCCGCGGCTCTCGACACCGGGATGCTGAAGCTGGAGACGCCGATTGATTGCGAGGGGGGGCATTGGAAGCCGCCCGGATCCCGCCGAACGATCTCGGACGATCAGGGCCATCACCTGAATACGGTCACAGCCGAGGACGCGTTCGCATTTTCCAGTAACGTGGCGGCGGTCAAGATCGGTCTCGGAATCGGAACGAACTCGATGCTGAAGTACATTCGCGACTTTGGATTCGGAACTCGCACGGGAATCGAGTGCGGCGAAATCACGGCCCGGTGGCGTACGGTCAATGGGGTGCCGAAAGAGGTGACGGGTTACGCCGAGAACTCCGGTGGCATCCATCGCTGGGATGGCGAGACCCCCGCCAGCCTTCCCTTTGGCTATGGCATGTACGCCACTCCGATCCAGACGGTCATGGCTGCGGCCGCGATTGCCAACGACGGCATCCTCATGGAGCCGCACATTGTTCGGCGCGTGATTCGCGGCGAAAATCAAGTCGTCAAGGAAACCTTCCCGCGGCAAGTGCGCCGGGTGATCCAGAGTTCAACGGCGAAGGACATGGTTCGCGCCATGCGCCGCGTGGTCACGGCAGGAACCGGTGGCAAGTCGGCGATTGTGGACTTTGATGTCGCGGGAAAAACCGGAACGACAAAGAAGGTGGACCCCAAGACCCACCTGTATTCCACGGCCCTGTTTTACGCGAGCTTCGTGGGCTTCTTTCCTGCGGATCAGCCGGAGATCTGCATCTTGATCACTGCCGACGAGCCGACCACGGCCGGCAAAGCCTATTACGGCGGCAAAGCCTGCGCGCCGCTGTTCGCGCGGATGGGCGGCGAGATCGCCAGCTACCTGGCCTTGCAGCCGTCGAACACGACGAATACCGCGGATGTTCTGCCGCTACTCCCGCCCGGCGGCGGACCGGCAAGCCGCGGGGTCACCGGACTCCATGCCGTTGCCGTCAAACCTTAAACGCGCTTTTCCCGCCAACTTGTCCATGAACATCACCCCCGCTGCCGTTCGTCCCTGGAGCTGGGAGTTCACCGTGCGCCTGTTGATCTGCGTGCTCTGTCTCCTCGCGATGCTTTGATCCAAATCCGCCCTCGCAACGCCCGATGTCCGACTCCACACCAATCGCTCCCGCTCACTCCGTCGTCCCGACACGGGGCGCGCCGCGGTTGCATTTGGTGGGTATGCTGGCCGGACTGTTCCTCGCCTGCGGATTGGTGCTGGCGGCGATGCTGGTCACGCGTGCGTGGGTCCGCATTGCCGATGCCGCGTCCATCACCGTCACCGGCTCAGCCCGTCGCAATGTGGTCTCCGACTTCATCGTCTGGCGGGCGAATTTCACCGTCACCGCACCGACGCTGATCGAGGCCCAGCGACACCTCCGCGAGGATCGCGACCGAATCTCCGCGTTTATTGCGGCGACGGGAGTGACCAACGCCCAGTTTGCACCGGTGGTAATCGCCGAGGTGACAGGGCAAGACCGTCAGCGGAACGGGCAGGACGAAACCACCACCCAGCGGATTGTGGCCTACAAGTTGTCTCAACCCGTGGAGATTCGCTCGGATCAGGTCGACAAGATCATGCAGTTGGACCGAGATTCCGTCGCGCTGCTCGAACAGGGAGTGCAGCTCACGCCGGCGGTGCCCGAGTTCATCTACACCCGCGCCGCAGATGCCAAGGTCGAGATGCTTGGCGAAGCGACACAAGATGCGCGATCCCGTGCGGAGCAGATCTCCAGCAAAGGGGGGAGGCGCCTGGGTGGATTGCGCTCGGCCAAGATGGGCGTGTTCCAGATCGCCCCGATCTACTCCAACGAAACCACTTGGGAGGGTCGCAACGATACCAGCAGCCGGGACAAGACGATCACCGCGGTGGTCTCGGCGACCTTCCTGATGCGCTGATATGGAAGCCCTTCCTCTCCAGTTCTATGTGAAGGCCGCGCACGGCACCTTGGTTGGTGGACTTCCAGACCGTGCCGTTCTTCGTGTGGTCACCGACTCGCGCCGCGTCCTGCCCGGCGACCTGTTCGTCGCGCTGACCGGCGAGAACCACGACGCCCATGATCACCTGGGGGAGGTGGCCGCCCGGGGTGCCTTTGCCGCCGTGGTGTCCGAGTCACGATTGGAGCACGTGCCTGCGGGACTGGTCGCGGTCGCGGTCGA
>JANXMD010000551.1 GCA_025354845.1 Verrucomicrobiota bacterium
GAGTTTGCCGCCATCGCTGCACGATTCCCGATCGTTGAATAGCCGACCAAACTACCTGTCCCCACCGTCGCCGTTGCCGAACCGCCAGTCCACGCTGCGCTGAAGCCGAAGCTGCCACCGCCCGACTGGCCACTCACCTGAGCGGCGCTCGTGTAGTTGAACGGCTCGTAAACACTCAACGAGGCACAAGCCATCGACAACGACCCCATCCAACCCATCGCGAAGCCCACCCAGGCACTTGCCCGGAAGCAAACGCGGCGGCTCCGGCTTTCGTTCTGACCTGATGCTTTCCAATCGTGATTCATTCGTTGTTTTCCCCGCTGAAACTCGGTCGGCTCTCCGCGGTCGTTCGATTTTCAGTACTCCTTGATCCTCGGCGACGGCGTCCATTTGAAATAGCGGGTCAATCCTCAAAGCCCTGTGGTTCAATTGGAAAAGCCACATCAGGGCACGCCTGACCTAGCCTAGGAAGGTTCCGACTTCAGGGGAGGCTATCCTAGTTGGAGTTACACGATCTCCCCGCACTTCCGCGATCAAATCCCTGAGTCCCCTCCCGCCACGTGGTGTTGCCTCCAAATTAATCGGGCACAGCGACGAAAGGCGGAGCCCTCCCGGGAAAGAGTTGACGCGTTTTTTAGACCCGGATGTCGGGTGGCGGCTTGACCGACGGCCCGGGAGTCCGTAGAGGCTGGAGGCATCATGACCTGTCCCCTCCCACGTCGTCGCCTGTTCTCCCTGATTCCAGCGGCGGTCCTCGCGGTGTCCGCGCTCACCAGCGGCTGGATCACCTCGCTGCAGGCCGCTGCCCCGTCGGGTTTCACGCCGCTCTTCAACGGCAAGGATCTCGCCGGCTTCCGCGGCGGTGACACCTACGATCACCGCAAGCTGCTGGCCCTTACCGAGGACCAACGCGCGGCGCAGATCGCCAAATGGACCGCCACCATGCTGGAGGTCAATCCCAAGACGTCGAAGCCGCACTGGTACGCGGAAAACAACGAGCTGGTGAACGACGGTTTTGGCGCCTACGCGACCACCGAGAAGGACTACGGGGATTTCGAGTTGCTGGTCGAATACAAGACCGTTCCCCTAGCCGATTCGGGGATCTATCTGCGTGGATGCCCGCAGGTTCAGATTTGGGACCACACCAATCCGCGTGAGTTCAAGAATGGTGCCGACAAGGGATCCGGCGGCCTGTGGAACAATTCCCCGGGCGCCGCGGGCAAGGATCCACTGGTGCTCGCCGACAAGCCCTTCGGGCAATGGAACCGCTTCCGCATCTTGATGGTTGGCGCGCGGGTTAGCGTGTGGCTCAACGGCAAGCTGGTCGTCGATCACGCACTGCTCGAGAACTATTACGATCGCAAGCAGCCGGTCCCGGTGCGCGGGCCAATCGAACTTCAGACCCACGGCGGCGAAATCCGCTGGCGGAACGTTTACATCCGTGAGATCGGCACCAAGGAGGCAACGCAGATCCTGACCTCGCACGGTGAAAAGGGCTATGTTCCGGCATTCAACGGCAAAAACTTCACCGGTTGGGATGGCCCGGTTGACAACTACGAGATCGTGGACCGCGCAATCCAGTGCAAGCCGCACCAGGGTGGCACCATTTTCACCAAGGCGGAGTACGGCGACTTCAAGGCCCGCCTGGAATTCAAGCTACCCCCCGGCGGCAACAATGGCCTCGCGATTCGTTACCCAGGCACTGGCGATACCGCCTACGTCGGCATGTGCGAAAGCCAAGTCTTGGATGACAATTACGAGAAGGCCACCGGATCCAAGATCGATCCCCGCCAGACCCACGGCTCCGCTTACGGAATGGTCGCTGCGGCCCGCGGCTATCAGCGACCGATCGGCGAGTGGAACTTTGAGGAAGTCACCGTGCAGGGATCCAAGATCCGCGTGGAACTGAACGGAACGCTGATCCTGGATGCTGATCTCTCCAAGGTCACCGAGTTCATGGCCAACTCCGCCCATCCGGGTAAGGACCGCACGATGGGACATTTCGGTTTCGCAGGTCACAACGACCCGGTCGCCTTCCGGAATATTCGTCTCCAGCCAATCCAGCACTGAGTTCGGACGCCCCGACTTCAAACCGCAGGCAGCCGCCAGCTGCCTGCGGTTTCTGCGTTTCTCCAGAAGAAGGCCCCAGCGATCGACCCGCAGAAGGGAGCAAAAACTCGTTGGTGGTCGGGGACGCTGGCGTCGCGCTCAACGGGCCACGCGCCGAACCGGCGGCAAACACCATTCGCCAAAGCAAGGCCCCGCCAGTGGCGACAACCCCTCCTCCAAGCGATCGTAGTAATTCGTGGAGGCACGGCCCGCCTTCGTCGCCGCGCGGAGAAAACGATTCACCCAGAATTCCCGCTCGGCTCCTCCGCTCACCAATTCCACTCGGCGGGCGTAGCGATACATGGCATCGCGCCACCGGTTAAGACGTCGCCCGAGGCGGGCGACCTGGCTCAGTCGAACCCCGTGGAGGCCCAGGCCAGCAACCGGAATCGGCTCCAAGGGCCCGGAGAGTGCGAGATCAAGGGAGGGCACTCCGGTGTGAAGACCTGGCGATTTCATGGTTCGGCGAGACTCGAGGACAACGAACTCCAAATACTCCACGACGTCCGTCGGTCACGGTCAACGTCGACTTATTCACAGTTGTTCACACTCCAGAGTGCGAGAGACCCGACACCGGAGCGGGACGCCATCCGCTCCGGTGCGGGTCCATTCGCAGCCATCCCGCGGGTTCAGCGCGGTGCCGCATTCACCACGACGGCGACCGGCGCAGACTGGGCACGAGTGCCGTTGTCGTCGGTCGCTTGGGTGACGAGCTTGTACCTGCCTGCTGGCGCCTCTTTCCAGAGGTAGGTGAATGGAGGCTTGTCCACGACACCCAGGAGGCGGTCATTGGCCCAGAAACTCACCCGCAGGATGCTCCCGTCCACGTCCGTGGCTTCGGTCGCAATGGAGATCGCCGCGGGGGCCGTGAACACCGCGTTGTTGGTCGGGGAGGTGATGGTCACCACCGGAGTGGCGTTGGTCACTGTGAAACGGACGGCCTTCGAGGAGGTGGAAAGACCCCAGGTATCCACAGCACGGGCGACGACCAGGTGACTCCCGGGAGCCACGTTGGTCCAGGTAACGCTGTACGGAGCCTTGGTGACACCGCCGACGAGTTGGCCGTCCAGGAAAAAGCTGACCTTGGCGACACCATCATCCGGATCCGAGGCGTCGGCCGCGAACGTCACGTTGGCTGGCTTGCCAAACTTGGCCCCTTCCGCGGGCAAAGTAAGCGACACAACGGGAGGCGCATCGCTGACCACAATCTTGGCTGATTCCGAGGTCACGACGCGGCCGAATTGGTCTTCGGCGCGTGCGGTGATGGAATGATTCCCGGGCTGAGCATTGGCCCAGACAGCGGTGTAGGGCGCGGTCGAGACACTGGCGACCGACCGTCCATCCACCAAGAAGGTCACCTTGACCACCGCATCGTTGGCGTCCGTGGCTTCCGCCTTCAACGGAATGTCGGCACCCGGTAGAAAGACCGACTTGTTCGTCGGACTGGTTAAGCTAACCACCGGTGCGACGTTGGATACCGTGACCGACACGGTGGACGACAGTCCTGCAAGTCCGGCGGTGTCGACGACCTTGGCGAACAGTGAGTACTTGCCCGCGCCATAGCCGGTCCAGGTGACCGTGTAGGGGGCATTGGTCGCCACGCCAATGAGATGGTCGCCAGCGAAGAAACTCACCTTGGCAACTTGGTCATCCGCGTCCGACGCCGTGGCGGCGAGCACTGTGGATGCTTGCGTAATCACGGTGCCGTTGGTCGGGGAATCCAGCGTCACAACGGGCGGGAAGTCGTTGAAGCGGTCCTCGGCGATCAGCACGGTGGCTGACTTCTTCGTTCCGATCCGGTAGGTGGCATTGGTTCCCACCGTCACCACCACATTCTTGTCGTGCGCCGAGAGCGGAACGTGCAAGGGCTGGACAATCAGGTCCACCGCCAGGAATCCGGCCGGAATCACTACCGTCGTTGGCAGCGCCGTGTAGTCCACCCCTGGCTGGGCCGAGCCGGCAATGGTCAGGCTGACGGAGAGCGGGGCATTGGTGGAGTCCTCCCGGATCAGAGTAAAGGCGCCCAAGGTGCTGGCGGAGAGGGCGGTCGGATCGGAAGCCACGATGCGCACGCTCGGTAGCGTGGAGGCCGGCGGGGTGGGATCACCGGCGCCGGGCGGGACCGGTGGGGCGTCCGGTCGGGCCAGGGCCGGCGTTCCGGAAAGGAGGGAGACTGCCGCCACCACCCCCAGGTAGCCGGCAAGATACGAATTCGGGGACATTCGCTGGTTCATAAAGATTACTCGCTTCGATAGTTGCTCTTGCTCGCGCCATTGGGTGCTATCACCCGTTCCTGCAACGGAACACCCGTTCTCAAGCGCCTCCCATGCCGGACTCAATTGTGCAAACGCCGCCGTCGCACCCGGACCCCGCCGCCGCGCAACGCGCCCCCCGCCCGGCGGCAGGCGACCGGCTGACCCTTGAAATCGTGGACCTCGCCTTCGGTGGCGAAGGGGTCGGACGCAGCGGCGACTTCGTGGTGTTTGTTCCCTTCACCTGCCCCGGCGACCGCGTCGAGGTGAAGGTTACCGAGGTCAAGTCGAGCTTCGGTCGCGCTCAACTGATCCGCATCCTCACGCCCGCGCCGGAACGCGTGGAACCGCGCTGCGAGTACTTCACCGAGTGCGGTGGCTGCCAATACCAGCACATCGACTACGCGGCCCAGTTGCGCTGGAAGCACCGGCAGATCACCGAACTCTTCCGTCGTGTGGGCGGCTTCGAGGCGACGACGATTGCGTCGGTGGTTCCCTGCCCTCAGCCGTACGAGTACCGCAACCGCATCCTGGTGCGCAGTCAGTGGAACAAGCCGGCGCAGAAGCTGAACCTCGGATTCGTCCGCGCCGATTGCGGACTCGTCTGCGACATCCGCTCCTGCGCCATCGCCGAACCCGCGCTCAACGAAGCCATCACCCACTGGCGTCAAAACCCACCGCCAAAAGGAGGAATCAAGACGCTCCTCCGCATTCCACCCGAAGGCTGGGAAGTTCCTGAGCACAGCTTCTTTCAGAACAATTTCTTCCTGCTTCCCGCGCTGCTCGACGGCGTTCGCAACCGCCTGCGCGACTCGGGCGTGAAGCACCTGCTGGACATTTATTGCGGCGTGGGCTTTTTCGCGATTTCCCTGGCGGATGCCGTGACCTCCTTCACCGGGGTCGAACTCGACGCCCCAGCAATTCGCGCCGCGCGAAAAAACCAGGCCAGCCGCGGCATCACCAACGGCGAGTTCATCGCGGGCGATGCCGATTTCGTGCTGCCGACAGTGCTGCAGCGCCTGGATGCGTCGCAATCCTCGGTGCTGCTCGATCCCCCGCGGGTCGGCTGCCATCCGCCGAGCTTGGAAGTGCTGCGCCAGGCGGGCCCGGCCCAGATTCTCTACGTCAGCTGCCATCCCGCCACACTCGCGCGCGACCTCAAGGTTCTATGCGCCGGTGGCCGCTACCGGCTCGCGCAGGTGGAACCATTCGACATGTTCCCTCAGACCCAGCACGTCGAGTGCGTCGCCGACCTCCGCCTCGCCGCACCGCTGTAAGTCGTCGGCGCCGCCGTGGAAACGCCCGGGCGAATTTCCTCTGTCGTAACCCGGGCGAAGCGACGACAACTTTCCGTGTTGCGGCGCGACTCGGTTGCCGCGATGAACTCACCGAAGCCGGAACACAATTCAACCCGCTGATCCCATGGGCCTGATCGACTATCTCAAGACGCAGTTCCTCGAAATTATCCAGTGGGAGGACGACTCCCGCGATACCCTCTCCTGGCGGTACCCCGATCAGGACAAGGAAATCAAACGCGGCGCCCAGCTGATCGTCCGCGAATCCCAGACCGCCCAGTTCATCTACCTGGGCCAGTTCGGCGACACCTTTGGTCCGGGCAAGCACACGCTTAACACCGACAACATCCCGGTTCTCTCACGCTCAAGGGCTGGAAATACGGACTGGAGAGCCCCTTTAAGGCGGACGTCTACTACGTCAACACCCGCCTGTTCACCGGAACCAAGTGGGGCACGAGCAATCCGATCATGCTCCGCGATCCCGACTTCGGGATCGTCCGCACGCGCGCCTTCGGCACCTACGACTTCAAAGTGGTGGACGTGCGAACCTTCCTCAAGGAGGTCGCCGGCACCGATGCGCATTTCCGCTTGGAGGAATTCCAGGACACCATGCGGTCGCGCCTAGTGAGCGCCTTCACCGATGCCCTCGCCTCCAGCAAGGTCCCCGTCCTCGACGTGGCCACTCGTTACACCGAGCTCGGCGAGGCCCTGCTGCCGGTGCTGAATCCAATCCTCACCGCCAAGTACGGCCTTGAACTGGGAAGTTTCATTGTCGAAAACGTCAGCGTCCCGCCCGAGGTCGAGCAGGCCATCGACAAGCGGTCGAGCATGGCCGCGATTGGCAATCTCAACGACTACGTGAAGCTCCAGTTCGCCGAAAATCTCGGCAAGCACGGCAGCGGTTCAGGGAATGCCGGCAGTGCCGCGGAATTGGCGATGGGCTTCGGACTGGCCGGGCAATTGATGAACCAACCCGGCGGCATTCTTGGTGGCCCACAGGCGACCCCGCCGGCCGCCCCGGGTGCCAGCGTGGGCGCAGGCGCAGGCGCGAGCGCGGGTGTCGCCGCGGGCGCCGCGCTGCCTGAATTATTGTCCCCCGCCGAAGTGGCTCAGAAGTTGTCGGTTGCCGAAACCGATGTCCTCGCGGCGCTGGCGGACGGCTCGCTCAAGGGCAAGAAGATCGGAACCCAATGGCGGATTTCCCGGGCGGCGTTTGAGGAGTTCCTGAAGTCTTAGACCGTCCAACCAAGACACGCGGCGCGACTCACCACCGCGCCGCCTCTCCCCCCAACCATTGCCGCATGCAGGTCACGGTTTATCAGATTCCCCACAGCCCGTATTGCCTTCCGGTCGTTCGCGTCCTCGACGCGCTCGGCGTCGCCTTTGAGGTCACCAACGTTTCCAACGCCGACCGCGGCGTCCTCATCCGACTAACCGGCGGCGCCTACTATCAAGTTCCAGTCCTTGCGGTCTCTGGCAGCGATGCCGATGCGGCACCCCGGCTGGTGTACGAGAATCGCGACTCAAGCCCCGATGGACTCGATATCGCTCGGTTCATCGATGCCACGTGGTCACGCGGACGGCTCTTCCCGGCCCCCTTGGAAGGAATTCAAGCTCTTGTGATTCCCCAC
>JANXMD010000578.1 GCA_025354845.1 Verrucomicrobiota bacterium
CACTTCCTGGCCTTTGCGGGCGAGTTTGTGGAGTGGCACGCCGCCGATCTTCACCGCGCTCACCATCGGAGGGATCTGCTGCAGGTCGACTTCGTACGTCTTTGAGGCGGCGTTGAGGTCCTCCAGGCTCAGCGGGGGAACCGGCATGGATCCGGTGAGCTCACCGTCGGCGTCGTGCGAGTCGGTCGATTCACCAAGCCGCATCACGCCTTCGTAGACCTTGTCGGTGTTCATCAGGCTTTCCGACAACCGCGTGGCTTTGCCGAAGACCAGAATCAGCAGGCCAGTGGCCATGGGATCGAGCGTCCCGCAGTGACCGACCTTGGGAATCCGGAAATGATTTCGAACCTTGGCGACCACGTCGTGCGAGGTCCATCCCTCTGGCTTGTCAACCAGCAGGGCACCGTCCAATGGGGTAAATTCGCGCATCCGAGAAGAAACCAGGATTCGGGGTGACAGGGTTGGGTGGACCGCGCCTAGGCGGCGGTCGTCGATCGCCCGGCCAGGGCTCGTTTGACGGTGCCGAGGACACGGCGCTGGACCGACAACGGGGTTCCGGCGACGCGGGCGCCCGCTGCGGCCTTGTGCCCGCCGCCGCCATACACCGCGGCGATCTCGTTCACATTGACCCGCTCGTCCTTCGAGCGGAAACTGATCCGGGTAAAATCCGTGTCCATCTCCTCAAAGACAATGGCAACCACCACGCCTTCGATGGCGCGGATGTGGTCGATCAGCCCTTCACTCTCCTCCGTTGAGGCGCCGGTGCGCGTGTAGTCCGAGCGTTTCAGCCAGAAATACGCCGTGCGTCCGTCGTGCGTGAGACGGAACTTGTTGTACACGTGACGCAGCAGGCGCACGCGGGTGAGCGGAAAGCTCTGGTAGACTTCCTGACAGATCTTACCGAGATCCGCTCCGCGCTCCACCAAGTGCGCTGCGGTTTCCAGGGTTTCGGGCGTGGTCACCGGATACTGGAAGCTGCCAGTGTCCGTGCTTACCGCGGTGAAAAGGCAGTCCGCCATCGGCTGCGTGATTTTCCATCCTGCCCAGGCGCAGAGGTCGTAGATCAGCTCGCCGCTCGACGGTTCCCGGGGAGAAACCCAGTTGATGTCGCCGTACTTGGTATTCGACGCGTGGTGGTCGATGTTGATGAGCTGACCCCGCTGTTGGATGTGGTCGCGCACCTTGCCCAGGCGTTCGAAGCTGGCGCAATCGGTGGCGACCACGACGTCGAACTTCTTGCCTTCAACCGGCCTGGCGAAGCGCTTCTCGCGGTCGAGGAAGCGCAGCTTGTCGGGCATCACGTCTTCATTCCAGACGGTCACCGTCTTACCGGCATTTTCGAGGGCCATGGCCAATCCGAGTTGGGAGCCGATGCAGTCACCGTCCGGTCGAACATGTCCCACGATGCAGATCGTCTTCGCCTCTTCGAGGGATTCCAGGATGCGTTCAACCGTCTTGGGAATGGGCTTCATGCGGGCGCGTCGGCCGGGAAAGGAATCAATCAGGCCCGACCGGAGCCACGGGAACCCCGGGGAGGCAAGGGCAGTTTGGCCGGAGGGACTGCGGGAATCGTCGGATTCTGGATCTCAAGCGCGTCGAGCAGCGCCACCACTCGGCTCCCCTGTTCGATGGAGTCGTCGAGCTGGAATCGCAGCTCTGGCGTGAATTTCAGCCGGATGGCGCCACCCACAATGCTCTGGATGCGGCCGGCGACCGAGGCCAGGACCGACGGTGCCTTTTTCTTCTGGGCGGCGGTGCCGACAAATCCAACGAACACGGTGGCTGAGCGCAGGTCGCTCGCGATGCCCACGTCGTTGACGGTCAGCAGGCCGACCTCTTCGATCGAGAGTTGCTGCCGCAGGCACTCGGCGATTTCGTGCTTCAACAGCTCCCTGACCCGGGCGGTCCGGCGGTTGGGTTGCATGGATTCCTCGAAGGGCTTGGCTACCGGAACATCAAAGCTTCTGAGCCACCTTTTCCGTGGTGTAGCACTCGATGAAGTCGCCCTCGATGTAGTCGTCGAAGCCGTCGAGTTTGATACCGCACTCCATGCCGGAACGGACTTCGTTCACCTCGTCCTGAAAACGCTTGAGGGTGAGCGAAACACCCTCGTAGATGAGGTGGGTCTTCCGACGCACGCGCATCTTGCCGCGGACGATGCGGCCGCTGGTGACCGCGCAACCGGCAACGTTGCCACCCTTCGAGAGACTGAAGATCTTGCGGACCTCGGCCTGGCCGATGACGACTTCCTTGAGCAACGGGTCGAGCAGGCCGGCCATCGCCTCCTTCACGTGATCGATCAACTCGTAGATGATCGCGTACAGCTTGATCTGAACGCCTTCGTGCTTGGCCTGTTCGGCCGCACTGCTGTCCACGCGGGTGTGGAAGCCGAGGATCACGGCGTCGGAGGAACTCGCGAGGAGTACGTCCGCGGCGCTGACAGCGCCGACCGCGCTGTGAACGATTTCCATCGAAACCTTGGTGGAGTCGATTTTTTCCAACGCGTCGCAAATGGCTTCGACGGAACCTTGCGTGTCCGCCTTGACGATGATCTTGAGGACCTTCGCGGTCATGTCGCTGATTTGACCAAAGATGTCCTCGAGCGTCTGGCGCTTCGGTCGGACGCCGTCGAGGTCCGCTTTCTTGCGGGCCATAAACCGCTGCTCGGCGAGTTCACGGGCGGCGCGCTCGTTCTCCACTGAGCTGAATTCAGAACCGGCATTCGGTACCCCATTCAACCCGAGAACACGGACCGCCACGGAAGGGGTCGCCTCCTTCAAGCGGGACCCTTCCTCGTTCATCATCGCGCGGACCTTGCCGTAGTGCTCACCGCAGAGAATGACGTCGCCGACGCGCAGCGTTCCCTTGCGGACCAGCACGGTGGCTACGGGACCGCCGGGTTCGACTCCGGATTCAATGACGTTGCCCTTGGCGTGGCGATTGGGATTCGCCTTCAGTTCGAGCAATTCGGCCTGGAGAAGAATGGAGTCGATCAGCTTGTCGATGCCCTGACGGGTGACCGCCGAGCAGTCGACGTACAGGGTGTCACCACCCCAGTCATCCGGAAGGAGTCCGCGTTCCTGAAGCTGCTGACGGACCCGGAGCGGATTGGCGTTCGGGTGATCGCACTTGTTGACCGCGACGATGATCGGGACTTTCGCCGCCTGGGCATGGGCAAGGGCCTCGAGTGTCTGAGGCATGACGCCGTCATTGGCGGCGACCACCAGCACGACGATGTCCGTGACGTTCGCGCCGCGGGCGCGCATTGCCGAGAATGCAGCGTGACCCGGGGTGTCGAGAAAGGTGAGCTGCTGCAGGACGCCCGTGTGCGGATGCGGGTAGGAAATCGTGTAGGCGCCGATGTGCTGGGTGATGCCGCCGGCTTCGCCCGAAGCCACATCCGCCTTGCGGACGACGTCCAGGAGCGAGGTTTTGCCGTGATCGACGTGACCCATGATGGTGATCACCGGGGGCCGCGGCTTGAGGGTCTCGAGGCTGTCCTCCTTGTCGAGTTCGACCTTTGCCTCCTGCGGGACGTTGACCGAGTGGGCCGCCTTGTCGCGTTTTTCGGTCTCGAACCTGAAACCATGCTTGGCCGATACCTTGATGGCGTGCTCGGTATCGACGGTTTGGGTCACCGTAGCGAACACACCCATGCTCATCAGGTCAGCGATGACCTGGAAGGGCTTGCGGCCGATCTTTTCGGCAAGTTCACGCACCACAATGGGCGGGCGCATGATGACCACCGGTGCGTCGGCAGCGATGTGCACCTTGGGGGCTGCAGGGCGGGCCGGAGTTTGTGGCTGCTGCGGGGCGCCCATTCCGGGGCGTCCGTACTGCGAAGAGCCCATTCCGGGGCGTCCCTGCTGAGGTCGTCCACCACCGGTACCACTACCAACACCGCCGCCACGGCGATCGTCGGAACGGGGGGCAGGGCGGGCAAAGCTGCGCGGGTCGATGCGGCCGACGAGTTGGCCGATCTGGGTCTTCGGAGGCTCGGGCGGCTTGGGGGGGGCAGCAGGAGTCACGGCGGGCGTCGCAGCCGGGGTGGTCGATGCCACCGGTGCGGGGATGGGGACGACCGGGGCTGCGTGAGCCTGGGTCGAGGCTGGAGTGGAGACCGGTGGGGGCGTCTCGGAAACGGCCTGAACAGGCGTGGACTCCATTGCCGAAGGGGCGAAGACCACTGGCGGAATGGTTGGAACCGTTGTTTCGACGACCGGTTGGGGCGCAGAAGGTGCCTCGGAGACGACAACCGGTGACGGCTCTGGCGCCATCGCGACGGGCTCGGATTCGGGCTCTGGGGGGCGTGGCGCGGGGATGATCAGCACCGGCGCTTCAGGCTCGACCGGAGTCGGTGCGGCATGCGCGGCCAGCGGGAGCAGTTGATCCCGGAGGTATTCGGCGGTGATCTTGTCGAGCGAGCTCGACGGCACTTTTGCCGCCGCAATGCCAAGCTCCTTTGCCTTGATGAGCACCATCTTGCTCTCCAAGTTCAGTTCCTTGGCAATTTCGTAAATGCGAACGGGCATAGCTTCTTTTCCTGCAAATTCGACCGCAAACCGTCAATTCAATCCACTTCACCACTCCTGAACCAATCGGGATTTTCGCGCCTTCGGCGACGGCATCCCAACCTCTTGGCTCAGGTCGCCGAACCGCCTTCGGCCTGGCGGCGAACCATCTCAGCCTTCACCGCCTCCACAATCAACTGGGCGCCAGCTTCGCCGATTTCCGGCACCGCGGCGAGATCTGAGGCTTCCGCTTCCAGCAAATCATTGATGCTATGGAATCCCATGTTCACGAGAACCCGGGCGTGCGACTCGTCGATTCCAGGGATGGAGGCCAGTTCGTGGACCGCGTGGTCCACCTTGGCCTCAAATCCGTTCACTTCGGCCTCGGCCTCGATGTCGATCTGCCATCCGGTGAGTCGGGAAGCGAGTCGGGCATTCTGTCCACGCTTGCCAACCGCCAGCGGCAGCTGATCGGGCGTGGTGTGGACGAGCACGCGCTTGCGTTCCTCGTCGACGTGGAACGATTTCACGCGGGCCGGGTCCAGCGCCTTCGCCACAAAGGTGCGGATGTCGGCCGACCAGGGGATGATGTCCACCTTCTCATTGTTGAGCTCGCGGACAATGTTCTTCACCCGCTGGCCGCGCAATCCGACGCAGGCGCCGACAGGATCGACTTTCGAATCGCGGGAGTACACGGCGATCTTGGTGCGGAATCCGGGTTCGCGGGCAATGGCGCGGATCTCGATGGTGCTGTCGTTCACTTCCGCCACTTCAAGGCGGAACAGCTTCAACACGAAATTGGGATCGGCACGTGAAAGGATGATCTCCGGACCGTGCGTCGTCTGCTCAACCGCCTTAACGAAGCAGCGGATGCGCTCGCCTACCTGGTATTCCTCGGTTGGAACGCGCTCGCGATTCGGCATGATTGCCTCGAACTTGCCAAGATCGAGCACGACATCTGAGCGGTCGAAACGGCGGACGGTGCCACTGATGATGTCCCCGACACGATCCTTGAACTCGTCGTAGATCATCGCCTTCTCGGCCTTGCGGACCTGCGACATCAGGGCCTGCTTGGCGTACTGGGCGGCAATGCGCCCGAAGCCGGCCGGAGTGACCTCGATGTCGATCTCGTCGCCCACCTTGGCCTCGGTGAATTTGGCGCGGCGGGCGTCGAACACCGAGATCTGGTCGTGCTTGGAGACCACGCGGTCGGCGACCATGAGCTTGGCCCATGCCTTGATGTCCCCGGACTTGGGATCAATCGCGACACGGAGATCCCGCGCCGGTCCGACCGCCTTCTTTGCGGCGGCCAGCAGCGCTTCCTGAACGGCGGTGAGAAGGATCTCTTTCGAGATTCCCTTTTCCTTCTCCCAATACTCCAAAACGGCCAAAAACTCAGCGTTCATAACGTCGTCGTCCTCCCCCTCATCGGGGCAACAAAAAAGCCGGTTGAAAAACCGACTTTTGCGTGGCTGCGAACTGCTGCCAGTAAAACGTTTACGAGTTGGACCGTATCTTTGTAAGGCTAAGATCGTCAAGCCCTAGTTCCCTTGGGAACTGGGCAGTTTTGGACGGTTTCAACCGCGGGTCAGCACGGTGTCGAGATTCAACAACACGTTGCCTATCAACGTCCAAGCGGCGGCATCGGCAGGGGAAATCCCAGGTGGGAGTGGCCCTAGGGGATCGGTCGCGAGACGGTTGGCTTCCGCAGAACGGTTGCGATAACGGACGCGCTCCGCTTCAAAAAGGCGGACTAATGAATCGACCTGGGAGTTGGCCGGATTGTGCCCGGTGGCCCAGCGGAATCCGGTCTCCACCTGATTTCGGACGGACCCCGGAATCGCGGCCATTCTTTGGCCCAATGCCTGGGCACATTCGACGAACACCGGATCATTGAGCGTGACGAACGCCTGCAGGGGGGTGTCGGTGGGAACTCTACGGAAGGTGCAGGCTTCCCGGCTGGGAGCGTCGAATGCAACCATGCCAGGGTAGGGAACCGTCCGACGCCAGAAGGTGTAGATCCCGCGGCGGTAGCGATCTTCGCCCTCGCTGGTTTTCCAAGATCGCTCCCCGTTGAAGGCAGCGCGCCAGAGTCCATCGGGCTGGTAGGGATAGACGCTGGGGC
>JANXMD010000583.1 GCA_025354845.1 Verrucomicrobiota bacterium
CTGTCCCTGACCCAGATCGCGCTGCCGCCGACGGAGCGCGAACCCGGATCGATGGATCTGCAGGTTCCCACGACCCTGGTGCATGCCGGTACCAACGTCCTGGCGGTACGGTTGCTCAACACGGCACTTCGAAGCAGCAAGCTGTACTTTGGCGTCACCCTGGACGGAGCCGTGGACCGCATCCCGCCCGTCGTGGATCGGGTGCTACCGGAATCGGATACCGTTCGCAACGTACTGGGAGAAATTGAAGTGGTTTTCTCCGAAATGGTGGCCGGGGTGGATGCGTCTGATTTGCTTGCGAACGGTGTCCCGGCGACTGCGGTGACCGAGGTGTCGCCGGGCGACTACCTGTTCACGCTGCCGCCGCTTGGAAAGGGGACGGTGACGCTCGGGTTTGGTCCCGGTCACGGGATCACCGACCGCTCCTCCGCCTCCAACGCCTTTCAACCCAAGGGACCGTGGTCCTACTATCTGGATCCGGGAGCGCGATTGGAGGCGATCCGGGTCACCGAGTTTCTCGCGGACAACGTCCGGGGACTGCGTGACGACGATGGCAATCGGGAGGATTGGATCGAACTTCGCAACTTCGGTGCGGAGGCGGCGCCACTGGAAGGTTGGGGACTCGGTCTCGATTCCAGCGGTGCCGGTCGATGGGTGTTTCCCTCCCGGATGCTCTCGCCGGGCGCTCATCTGGTGGTGTTCGCCAGCGGCAAGAATCGGCGCGATCCGGCCCGCGTGCTGCACACCGACTTCAAACTGCCCAAGGCCGGCGGCAGCCTGCTGCTCTTCAAGCCCGACGGCACGGTGGCCGGCGGGTTCAATCCGTATCCGCCGCAGCTTCCGGACAAGTCGTACGGAACGGTGGTGGGCATCACGGGCGCGCAAGGCTATTTCGTGACGCCCACTCCCGGCGAGTTGAATTCAACCGGCGGGGCGGGGTTTGCGGGTGAGGTTCAGTTCAGTGAAGCGAGCCGATCGTTTGCGGGCACCCTCACGCTCAAGCTGTCCCTGGCAGCGCCGGATCCGAAAGTGGTGATTCGGTACACTTTGGATCAGAGTGAACCCACTCCCGATTCCCCTGCCTATTCCGAACCCATGGCGATCACCAATGTGGCGATCGTGCGGGCCCGGGCGTTCAGTGTGGGTCTGCTCCCGGGCCCGGTCCGAACGGAATCCTATTTTCCGGCAGCCCCGGATTTGAAGGCGTTCACCTCGACGTTGCCGGTCGTGGTCGTCAACGATTTTGGCGGGGGACGGCCTCCGTTGGGATATCGCATTCCGTCGTACCTGCATGTGTTTGAACCCGCCGCCGACGGGCTGACGCGGCTCGACTCGGCACCCACCCTGACCACACGGGCGGGCATCGCGGCCCGCGGATCGAGCACCGCAGGAAATCCGAAGGTGAATTTGCGCGTCGAATTCTGGGATGAGGCGGATGCCGATAGGAAGCTGCCATTCCTCGGGTTGCCGGCGGAGGCGGACTGGATTCTGTATGCCCCGGGCGGGTTCGATCCCGCGCTGATCAACAACGCCTTTGCCCATCAACTCAGCCGAAATCTCGGACGCTATTCCTCACGCACGCGGTTTGTTGAACTGTTCTTGGTGACGGATTCCGCCACCGCCCTGGCGCAGGCACAGTATGGCGGCGTGTATCTGGTCGAAGAACGCATCGAACTCGGAAAAAACCGCGTGGACCTTGACCGCGTGGCGCCGGGCGCCACGGCCGCTCCCGACATCACGGGGGGGTACTTGTTCAAGATCGATCGCGCGAGTGGCAGTGAGGGGGCGGTGACCACCACCCGGGAAACCGTCCTGGTGGTCGAGCCCAATGCGGCCGAGCTCACCCCGCCGCAGCAAAGTTGGCTGCAGTCGTATTTCAAGCGCTTCGAGAGCGCCCTCTACGGAGTCAATTTCAAGGATCCGGTGCTTGGGTACGCGCCGTTCATCGACCGCGCCTCCTGGATCGATCATCATCTGATCAACGTCCTTCTGTTCAATGTCGATGCGCTCCGCTTGAGCGCCTACTTCTCTCTGCCCCGCGAGGGCGTTCTGACCTACGGACCGCTGTGGGATTTCGACCGGGCTATGCGGTCAACGGACGGGCGAGATCTGTATCCGCGGGTATGGCGGAGCGGCGTGGATGATCGCGGGACGGACTACTTCAACTACCCGATCTGGGCGAAGCTCTTTCGCGATCCGGATTTCTATCAGGCGTACACCGACCGCTATCAGGAACTTCGGCACAGGGCCTTCAGTCTGCCCGCTTTGATGGAACTGGTGGATCTGCAGGTGTCGCAGGTTTCCGAGGCCCAGCCGCGGGATGCACGTCGCTGGGGCGATCACACGCGCGGCGGGTATGTGCGTGAGATTCGGGATCTCAAACTCTGGCTCTCCAACCGGCTCGATTTTATCGACGGGCAGATGGTTCGCCAGCCCGGTGTCCGCACCAACGGCGCGGGCCAAATGGCAGGGGTCGAGTTCGAGGCGGCATCGGGAACGACGGTGTATTACACGACCGACGGGAGCGACCCGAGGGGTTCAGGTGGTGACCTCGCCCCCAACGCTTTGATCGCATCCGGAGCCCTGCAGTTCGCCACCAACGCCATGGTGGTGGCGCGGTCTCGTTCGGCGCTGCCGGTGGGTGTGACGGGGTTGAACAATCCACCTCTCGCCAGTTTTTGGTCGGCACCCGTGCGCGTGTCCCTCGCCCCGGAAAGCCCGCCGCTACGCTGTACGGAGATTCATTTCAACCCCGGCCGCGACACGGTCGCAGGGGATGAGCAGGAACTGGAATTCGTGGAGTTCGCCAACGTTTCGGATTCTGCCGTGGATCTACGAGGCTGGAAACTCCTCGGGGGTATTGCGTTTGATTGGCCGACCGATGTGCCGGTGGTGTTCCCGGTAGGGGCGCGCATCGTGCTGGCTCGAAATCCGCAGCTGCTTCGGGCGCGCACGCCCGGTCTGCCATCCGTGGTTGGTCCGTATTCAGGGCATCTGTCCAACAGCGGCGATTCCCTCGAGCTTCAGGATGCACTGGGGATTCCCCGGCTTCGGCTGACCTACTCCGATACCTGGCAGCCGGATGCCGACGGCGGAGGCTACAGCCTAGTGCCGGTGTACGAGGGTCCCGCCGGGGAGTCGTCCGATCCCGGGGCGGCCTGGACGCGAAGTGCGCTCGTCGGCGGCTCCCCGGGGGCGCTCGATGCGGCATCCGTTCCGGATCTGGCACCCACTCTGGTGATCGAAGGCGCCCAGGTGGTCCTCGGCTTCACGGGGGCGCGGAATCGAGTCTATACCCTCTGGGCGAAGTCCGGCCCCACGCCGGCGGAGTCGTGGTCCCCTGTCGGTACCGTGACCGCACCGACGGGAGTCGCCCGGCTGGAATGGCGAAGTGGAGTCTCTGGTGCGAGACGCTTCTATCGGGTGACAACGCCCTGACTTCCGGTCGAGTCCAGTCGTTGATCGAATTGGCAATCCGACTGCTAGCGCCCCGTGTGGCTGGGGAATGTTCCCCTAATTCATTGGGATCGTTGCTTCGCCGTAACCGGATCTTCGTACCGCAGTTCATCAGGGCAACTTCGGGATCGTTGAACCTCGGTTGG